>JAYTYG010000323.1:0-4430 GCA_043742585.1 Spartobacteria bacterium | reverse complement strand
TGGGAAGTGCATATCTTCACAGAAGACACTTTCGGCAAGGCAGTTACGCCAAAGGCGTTAAGCCCGACAGCCCAGGGTTGCGAGGAAAGAGCTACCCAGGGAACCGTCGAAGAAGAGAATCCAACCCCAACGTGGGTTGCACCTAGGATCGGCGTTTGGCGGAACCGCGTTGCGGTTCGATCGGCTCTGGTTCAGTCCCCAGGGTTGGCCAACTGCGGGCCTACCTGGGAAATGGAGCCAACGCCCGACCGAACCGCAACGGCGGTTTCGCCAAAGGCCGATGCCGGGCGCAACCCACGCTGGATTTTCTGCGTCGACGGTCCCCGTGGTAGGCTCGTGCTTCGCAACCTTGGGCCGGGTGGGGGCTAGAGACTTCGGTGGAGGAGGAACGCGACGGGGACGTCGCTGCGACCACTTTGGGTTATTTGAGGGCGGGCCAGAGGCGGTGGACGTCGTCGTTGTCTTCCAGGGCTTGCAGAAATTCGCCGACTTCGGCGGCTTGCTCTTCGGTGAGCTTGGGGAAGTTTTTCGCCACATACCCGAGCTCGCTGGTCACCACGGTCCAGCCGTTGGCGCTGAGCCACTGTGAAACGGCGTGTAGATCAGTGCGTTCGGTAATAAAGCGCGCTCCCAGCCGCCCTTCAGGGATGTCGTCGTTTTCGGAAGAGCTCAAGGGCTCGACATTTTGGGCGCCGGCTTCAATGGCGGCACCTTCGATGTCTTGGCTGAGGTCGGCATGATGGGCTTCCACGAGGCCCACGTGATCGAAAAGAAATTTGTTGCTGCCCGGCACGCCGAGCTGGCCGTTTTCTTTAAAAATGAGCCGGATTTCGGGGGCGGTGCGGTTGTTGTTGTCGGTGAGCACCTCGAAGATCAATGGCACCTTGTGAGGGGCGTAGCCCTCGTAGACGATGTGTTCGAGCACGAGTTTGTCCGCCCCGACGCCGGCCCCTTTTTTGATGGCGCGTTCGATGACATCCCTGGTCACGGAGGCTTTGCGGGCCTTCTCCACAGCCGCACCGAGGCGTGGATTGCCATCCAGGTCGGCACCTCCCAACTTGGCGGCGACCATCATTTCTTTAACCAGTTTTCCGACGGCCTGACCTTTGCGAAGGTTGGCGACGTCACGTTTTGCTTGCAGCCATTGGCGACCCATAAGGGAGCGGTGGTAACAGCCCAAGGCGCGATGCTCAAGCGGCTTTAAGCTGAACCCCGAAGTTGATCCGCGGATTAACGCAGAGATTAACGCGGAAATTGGCGCGGTGTTTACCGCGGGGTTTAACGAAAGATTTAACGCGGAGGCGCGGAGGCGCAGAGTTGGGATGGGGATTTGTTTGGGTAACAATTTGTCGGTCCCACTGTCTGTCTCTGCGGCTACTTCTACGGCGGCTACGGCGGCTACGGCGGCGTTTGCTGCTCTGCGGTAAAATGCCGCGGCGGATTTTGCCTGTCCCGCTCTGTGCCGCAGTCGCTCATGGGGCGTGCCGCCACATGCCATGGCGGCCGAGCACCCGGTAGGGCGGTGTTGCCAGGGCCACCCCGTAGAATGGTCTGTAGCACGATCTGTAGGCGGATCCGTAATAGTAGTAATTCACATCCATGGGCTGGGCCGGCACGGGTTCGGGGTCTGGGAGTATGACCTTTAAGATCACCCACATATTGTTGCTGATCACGTAAATGACAGTGGCCTGCATGCCGGGCTGCAAATCTTCCAGGGTGAGTGGGACGCCGCTCACGGTGAGGAAATTGATGTCGGTCATGCGATAGAACGTCAATGGGCGGCCGCCGAGCTGGTAGGAGCGGAGCCGGAAGTGGCCGTGCTCGGGGGCAACCTTGTCGATGATGCCGGTGGTGACGACCTCCACAGCGCGGGCGTTCGAGGGCCAGCCGATGAGCCACGCGGCTGTGACTAGCAGCAAGACAGCCAACACTCTGGCGGCCCGGCCCGCGCGTCTGAGCTTGGGCTTTTGGCTGCGCCCAGGCTTTTGGCTGAGGCACATTTTTTCAGCCGACTTTAAAGGAGCCGGTTTTGACCCCGCCTGCTTTAACGGTGCGGGTTTTCCAGCCGGCTGTGGTGGTTGATCTGGTCGATATTGTGGATAATTTGAATGGATCCCGTGGTTCATGCCTAACCTCCTCACTTGTAAGAATCGCCCGGGAGCTGCTCGGCGGTTCCATTTGGAGCGAGATATTTTGCATGGGGCCTCAGACAATCGATGAAGGGCGGAGCCGAGTGGAATCTTTGAGCACACGTCTTGCACCGCTGTCGCGCATCTCTACACTCCGCCGCCTTATGTCTACTACCGTTGAAAAGCACGTCTTCCAGGCAGAGATCGCGCAGCTGCTAGAGATCGTTATTCATTCGCTTTACACTGATAAGGAAATCTTCGTGCGCGAGCTGATTTCCAATGCGGCTGATGCCTCGGAGAAGCTGAAGTTTCTGCAGACGTCGGGCACGGAGATTTATCAGCCGGAGGAGGGGCTGAAGATCAGCGTGAGCACAGATGCAGAGGCGAAAACGATCACGTTCATTGATGCGGGCATCGGGATGACGCACGGGGAGTTGGTCGATAACCTCGGGACGATCGCGCATTCGGGGTCCAAGGCGTTTTTGGAGCAGCTCAAAGCGAGCAAGGACGACGCGAATCTCATCGGCCAATTTGGGGTGGGCTTTTATTCGGCGTTCATGGCGGCGGATAAAGTGACGGTGTCGACTCGCTCTTATCAGACCGAGGAGCAAGGCTGGGTATGGACGAGCGACGGGCGGAGCGGGTATGAGATCGAACCCGGGGAGGGGCTGCCGAGGGGCACAAAAATCGTGCTGCATTTGCGCGATGACGAATTTGCGAAAGCCAGCCGCATTGAGCAGGTGATCAAGCATTACTCGAATTTCGTGCAGTTCCCGATCGAGTTGGACGGCAATGTGGTGAACACGGTCCAGGCGTTGTGGACAAAGAATCGGAACGAGCTCGTGGATGCGGATTACGAGGAGTTTTACAAATACATCGGGCATGACGGGGAGGCGCCGTTGTTCCGACTACATTTTTCGGCTGATGCGCCGTTGTCGATACGGGCGTTGCTATTTGTCCCGCAGAAGAATTTCGAGATGGTGAGCATGAGCCGGAGCGAGAGTGAGGTGAATCTTTACTGCCGGAAGGTGCTCATCCAGTCCAAGGCCAAGACGCTGCTGCCGGAGTGGCTGCGGTTTTTGCGCGGGGTGGTGGATAGCGAGGATTTGCCGCTGAATATTTCGCGGGAGACGATGCAGGACAGTGCGCTGATGCGGAAGCTCAACGAGGTGCTCACCAAGCGGGTGATCAAGTGGCTGGAAGAGGAGGCGAAGGCGGATCCTGAGAAGTATGATCGGTTTTTCAAGGAGCACGGGCATTGCCTGAAGGAGGGCGTGGCGACGGACTGGTCGCATCGCGAGGCGATCGGCCGGTTGTTGCGGTTTGAGTCGTCGCTGAGCGAGCCTGGGAAGACCACGTCGCTGGTGGATTATGTGAGCCGTATGCCGGAGGATCAAAAGGAGATCTACTGGTTGCTGGCGCCGAGCCGTCAGAGTGCTGAGGCGAGCCCGTATTTTGAGGTGTTCCGGGAGAAGAAATATGAGGTGCTGTTTCTTTCGGATCCGCGGGATGAGTTCGTGATGGAGCATTTGCGGGAGTTCGACGGCAAGCAGGTGGTGGGCGCTGAGAAGTCGGATTTGAGCCTGGAGAGCGCGTCGACTGGTTTGAGCGCTGAGGCGGCTGAGAAGCTGGCTGCGTTTCTCAAGGAGACTTTGGGTGAACGCGTGGGGGCGGTGCGCAGTTCCAAGCGTTTGGTGGGGAGCCCGGCGGTGGAGGTCGACAGCGATCAGCACATGACGGCCAGTATGCGGCGGGTGCTCAAGTCGATGAATCGCGAGGGCGGGCCTAATTTGGATGCGAAGCCGGATCTGGAGCTGAATCCGAATAACGCGATGATCGCGCGTCTGGAAACGATTCGGCACAGTGACCCGGCGTTGGCGGGCGAGGTGGCGGAGCAAATTTTCGACAACGCTTTGGTGGCGGCCGGGATGTTGGAGGACCCGCGCGCCATGTTGGGGCGGCTTAATTCGCTCTTGGAGAAGCTGCTCTCCAAATAGATCGGGCGCAATCCTATCGCTTTGAAGCCCGGCCTCGAAAGAGGCCGGGCTTTTTTTGGGCCATTTTAAATAGCCGAGCTGAGTGGTGCTGGAATCCGGAGCTAACCCGGAGCAACTGTTTCCCTAACCCGCGAGGGTTCAAAGCTATACGGGGGTTGAGTCCGCGACACCCCCGGGATATGGCGATGGATCACGCGTCGACCCCGTAGGTGGTCGCAGCACAGGTGGCATTGAATGAACCGCCGTAATTTCAAGTGCCCCTCAGAACCCCGCGCCCCCCCAGAACCCCCAGAACCCCCAGAAC
>JAYTYG010000322.1:0-4690 GCA_043742585.1 Spartobacteria bacterium | reverse complement strand
CGCAGATCGTCAGGGTTTGATTCTCTGAATTTCCCTGCAATCGCAGGTCCTCATATATCCCAACGGGATTACGCCCTCCAGCCCAGGGTTGGCTCGCTGCGGGCCTACCCTGGGACTGAGTCAGAGCCGATCGAACCGCAACGCGGTTCCGCCAAAGGAGGATCCCGGGCGCAACCCACGTTGGGGTTGGATTCTCTTCTTCGACGGTTCCCAGGGTAGCTCGTTCCTCGCAACCCTAGGCTGGAGGGCGTAACGCCTTTGGCGTAAATGACTTGCCTCCAGTGCGTTATGGGAAAATCACCACGTTCCCATCGTCATTTTAGATGCGTCACCTTGAACTGTGTTCCGGGATCCGAAATTGGCCAAACGCCAGTGACCCGGAGGGTCCACGGAAATTAGCCCCGGGCTTCCTCAGCCGGGGGGTGAATGCCACAATCACCATTCGCCCCGGAGGGGCAGCGGAATCCGCGACACCACCGCCAACGAGTATCGGACTAAATCGCAGGGCTGTCGGCGTCGCCCTTTTTCTGGGTCACGATCTTGGCGATCTGCACCAGCGTCACCAAGCCGAGACAAAAACCCATGACGCCAGTGCCGATGAAAACTCCCCAAACCGCACCCACCGCGGCTGCATAGCGTGGGAGCGATGTCCCATCGGGAAGAGCGAACAAGCCTTTAACGAACTCGGGTGAAATCAGCCCCAAAATCGCAGCGAACGCGCCGCCGACGATGGCCGCCAGGATAGCCGCACCGAGCACGTAGAGGAAATAATGAAGAAAACGCATGTCGTGTAATTTGAGAGACAAGAGATAAATAAATTTGGCTCGAAACCTATTCGCGGTGGCGGAGCAAAGGCTCCGCCACCGGATAAGATTTCCTCACGGCTCGCCCGTGAAATGCAGGCGATGGCTTCCAGCCTTATTGCGCCGGTTGTTCCTGTATCCAGACATTCATCCGGGATACTCCGCGATTCTGCCACGCATAATAAGGCACGGCCGTCAGCGCCACCGGGCTCTTGCCGTCGCCCTGGGCTTGACCCTGGATGACTGTCACGCCGCCCAGAAGATCCGCGCGATGCTCCGCTTTCAAGACGGAGTCCGCCGGCAAAACCACATTGCTCATGTCCACGCCGGCATGGTCCACGCTCTCCAGGCAATAGAGGATGGGCCCGCGCATGAGGGCCACCTTGCCCGTGTCGGCCTGGACCTTGTCGTTGGCATGCACGCGCCGCACCGACATGGGCATGTTCAATTCCACCACGTCGCCAGCTTTCCAGCTCCGTTGCAGATGAATATAGCCATCCTTGCCGGCGGTGGCATCTGCGGCTTCACCGTTGACCTTCAACGTCACAGCGGCGGCCGTGGCATCTGTAAAACTATAGAGATCACTAGGCACAGGCCGACCCAGCGCCCAACCCGGGACCCGGAGGTAGAGGGTGAATTCCGAGGGCTTTTCCGGCGTGAGCGTCAGTCGCACATTGCCTTCCCACGGATACTCGGTCTGCTGCGCCAGCGTGAGCGCCACGCCCTCGTCGGTGGTGAGCTTGGCTTCTCCAGCCGCATACAGATTGACATAGACCTTGCCCTTGCTGTGCGCGTAGGCCAAGCCGCCCACTTCGGGGATGATCCGCATCAGATTCGTCGGGCAGCAGGAGAGACCGATCCACGGCCGCCGCTGCGAATCCTGGCTGGACAGCGGGTTCTCGTAAAAGAACTTGTCGCCGGAGAGCGAGATGCCTGAGAGGACGCCGTTATAGAGAGCCATCTCCATCACGTCTGCATACTTGGACAGGCCCTTGAGCAGGTTCATCCGGTGCTGCCAGTAGACATGCGCGATCGCCGCGCAGGATTCACAATAAGCCGAGTCGTTGGGCAGCAGATACGGGTCGCCGAAGCCTTCGTCGCCGTGCTGGCCGGAACCGATGTTGCCGGTGACATACATCTTGCGGCCGACCACGTCATCCCAGAGATGGTCCAGGGCATTTTCATAACCAGGCGCCTCCGAAAAGCGGACCATGTCAGCCATGGCTGAATACAGGTAGCCGGCGCGCACCGCATGGCCCACGGCTTCGAGCTGGTTGATGACAGGCTTGTGATCCTGCATACGGCCATTGCGAACTCTCAGCTCGGACATCCAAAATTCCCGGCGCTGTGCCTCGGTGAGCTTGCCCTCGGGCTTGACCAGCTTCGGCACCGAAGCCGGGTCGAAGGGTTTGTGCTCGGTGCCGTGCGCATACCCGCGCTCATCCAGGAAGAACCGCGAAAGGTCCAGGTAACGCCGTTCACCAGTGGCGCGATAGAGCCGAACCAGAGCCAGCTCGACCTCTTCATGACCATCGACGTCATACCGTTTGTTGGGGCCGAAAACGCTGCCGATGTGGTCCGCGAACCGTTTAGCGGCGTCGAGCGCCTTGGTCTCGCCTGTTAGCTGATGATGCTCGACTGCCAGCTCAAAAAGATGACCCGCGTTATACATCTGATGCTCAAGACGCAGGTCGTCCCATTTCTTGTCCAGCCCGTTGATGATCCAGTAGGTGATCAGGAACCCGTCCTTCTGCTGCGCCGCAAGGATGCGGTCCAGGATCCCATTCACCCGGAGCCGGAGCGCCTTGTCGTCGCTGTCTTGAAGCGAGATCACGGCGCCTTCCAGCGCTTTATAGAGATCGGAGTCGAATGCGTGATGGCCTTTGAGCGGCCCGTCGAACACGCCTGCCGCTTTGTCGAAATTGGTGACGTGCCCGTCCTTGTCCAAGCTGTCGAGCCCGTGCGGGATGGTGACAGCTTGATGCACCTTGAGCCGGGGCCCCCAGAAGCCGCCCTTCAGATGAACCTGCGCGCTGTCCACTTCCTCCAGCCCCCGGGTTGGTGGCAGATTCGGTTTAACGGCGGCGGCCGGCGTTTCGGGCGCGGCGGGCAGCGTCCCCGCCAAGCCCACAAAGAGGGACGTTAAAATCAGCCGCGCTGTTGGGAATTTGCTGCTGATCCGGGTCTCGGCTCGGGCGCCGCTATTTGGTGAAAATGGGTTCTTGGGCGAGGTCATTGAGAACCGAGTATCTGGCGCTCATGGAACCCGGCAAGGCATTTCTAAAACGCGTCGGCGCAGCGGCCCGCCGAGAGAATTCCGGCAGCCGCACCTGTGAGGAATGACCAAACGAAAGAATTCTCAGCGGCGAAAATCGGGCCTGCTGGAATAAGCCCCATCCTCCCCATCCTCCCCCTCAAATCACGCGTGACAGACCACTCGTGGGATCCGGGGCCGGACCTTCGGCTCACGGCCGTTTTGTGCCCGTCACCGATCGGCCTGAACGCCCGGTCTTCGGCGCACCTTTAGGCGCGCCCAGACTCTTGTCCTTTTTGCCCTTGGGCTTGCTCAGGTCGGTGCGGTTCTCGATCTTATCGACTTTCCCGTGCTTGAAATACTGCGCCCGGAGCGCCTCGTATTGTGCGTCCCGGAAATCATAGAGCCGCTTGAGCTTGCGCGGCGCAGCCTTGCTCAGCGCATAGGCCGTGATCAGCGGCAGCGTGATCGTCGAATCCGCGTAACACACCACGCAGTCCGGCAAATTGTCCGGATCGATTTTCCCCCAGCTCACAGCTTCCGCAGGCGTCGCGCCGCTCAAGCCGCCCGTGTCCGGCCGCGCATCGGTGCATTGGAGGAAATAATCGTGCCCACGTTCTTCGATGCCCATGACTTCCTGGATCTGCGGCTCGGTCTGGAGCATGAAGTTCTTCGGCGAGCCGCCGCCGAGTATAAACACGCTCGACGTGGCGCCGCTGGATTTTGTCGCGTAAACGATGGCGGCGGTCTGGTTGACATCGCGATTGACGTCGATGAGCAGTTTGGAATCGCGCAGCGCCATGGCGGCGACGTTCATCCCGATCGAGCTGTCGCCCGGGGAGCTGGTGAAAATGGGCACCCCGTATTGATAAGCGGCGCTGAGCACGCTGGTTTCCTTGATGCCGAGTTTCTTTTCCCGCTCATAAACGTAGCGGCCCAGCAGGTAATGGAACTCGTCCGTGGCCATGGTGCGCTGGAACTCCGGGCCTTGGATCACCTGGCGCACAAACGCATCCGTATCGAGCAAAACGTCGTAATCAAAGAGCACGTCGTAAATCCGGATGATGCCGTCCCGGCGCAGATCGATGTCATTGAGAAAAGGCGAGCCGGCATAGATCTCCATGCCGAGGCCGTAGTGAAGATCGTGGTAAAGATTTGCGCCTGTGGAAATCATCCAGTCCACAAAGCCCGCTTTCATCAGCGGGATAATGGCGGCGCGGCCCAGTCCGGCCGGGGTCAATGCGCCGGTGAGCGACATGCCGACGGTGCCGTTGCCGGCGATCATTTTTTGGGTGAAAAGCCGGCAAGCTTCGGCCAGACGGCCCCCGTTGTAGGCTTTAAAGGCGGAGTCGATCAAATCGGCGACGCGCATGTTCTTTGTGATCGGTGCAGGCAACAACCGCGGGAACTTTTTATTGAGCGTGCTCATAGAGGAGCGGGAACCTAGCGGGGAGTGGAAAGTAGGGTCAATCCGCTAATCCCAACTCCTTTCCGCTTTTCCTGGGAACCGCCCGGGAGCTACCTGATTGGTAGCGCTAACGGGATTCGAACCCGTGTCTCCGCCTTGAGAGGGCAGCGTCCTAGGCCTCTGGACGATAGCGCCGTTTTTTAAGCGGGCTGTGAACGTATCGCA
>JAYTYG010000321.1:0-11571 GCA_043742585.1 Spartobacteria bacterium | reverse complement strand
ACTCTGTCTCCGCCGATTTTGTCCAAACCCGCGCCCTGCGTGCCCTGCGCAGCCCGCTCGCAAGTCCCGGGCACCTCTGGTTTGTGGCGCCGGAAAGTTTTCGCTGGGAGCTGGGGGCACCGGCTAAAACCATCGTCCTGCGCAAAGGCGAATGGATCTACGTCATCACCCCGGCCAAAAAGCGCGCCGAGCGACACGCTGCCGCCGCCACTGGCAAAGATTCCGGGATGCAAAGCATGGCCATGATGAGCTTCCAATTCGCCAAGGACTTCGCCGATTTCCAACGCAAATTCGAGACGCTCTCCGTCCAATCCGAAGGCGGCCGCTGCCGTTTGCAAATCCTCCCGCGCGAGGCCCAGGCCCGGCAGGTTCTCAAAGCCATCAACCTCGAGATCGACAACGCCACCGGCCAGATGCTCGCCTTCGAGATTCTCACGCGCGACGGCTCAGCTCTCCGCAACGACTTCAGCGATGTCCGCGTCAACACCAAGATCGAACATCGCATCTTCGACTTCGATTTCACCGGCTACGAAATCATCGACGCCAAGTAAGGAACGCTAATAGCACTACGTTAAGCTACGTAAGCCTTATACTATCCCTTGCGGAATCCTGACCACCATTCACAGCAGGGCCAACATACCAGGGCTTACGCATCTAATTTCGCTGTAATTGCAGGTCCTCATATATCCCAACGGGATTACGTCCTCCAGCCCAGGGTTGGCCCGTTGCGGGCCTACCCTGGGAACTCAACCAGAGCGGATCGAACCGCAACGCGGTTCCGCCAAAGGACGATCCCGGGCGCAACCCACGTTGGGGTTGGATTCTCTTTTTCGCCGGTTCCCAGGGTAGCTCGTTCCTCGCAACCCCGGGCTGTAGGGCGTAACGCCTTTGGCGTAAATATTTTACCAGCATCGGCTTACGCGAATATCTGCACTTTCTAATGATCATTTTAGATGCGTGAGCCCTGGCCAACATACTGAATTGAATTAAATCTCCTCCGCACCAGATGGGCCACAAGTTCGGCAAGAAATAGCATACCCACGCCCTGCGCGAAAACGGTGAAAATCAATTGAACCACGCAATAGCGACGCACCGCCAATGTATGCATCACCGCGATGCCAATACAGTTTCCGAAGTTATAGCCAAAAAACAGGAGAACCAGCAGCGCGCCTCCATAGAAGCTTTTACGAATGTCCTTGGCCGAAAAAACTAACGCGCACGCTCCCAGGCAAAGCAGCAAAGTCGTTAGATACCAGTTCCCAAGGCGCAAGTTTGCCCTGCGCACCATTCCCGACTCCTCGATCGCATCATGGATCTCGGTCATATTCTCCATTTTTGTGATATATTCATTCCCCGACTTCAGGCTCTTCATCACTTCCAATATCCCTCCAAATTCAGGGTCAAATACGTGTTTATAGTATTCCGAAAAATCCAAAGATTCATGGGCATACGCGCGACATGGGGAATCATAAAATAGGCCAAGTTGGCTAATGACTTTCCTCCCCATCGCACCCGGGTGCTGGGTGAGTGCCCGTAGGTAACAGTATTTATAGAAATCGCAAAGTTTCTCCGGATGCTCGGGGAACTCGCCATGCAACTGAATACAGATTGATGGCCGATACATCAGATAGTCAGGATCAAAGTCGAACGTCTTCCATTTAGCCGTCACCTTCGAGGCTTCGATTTCGCGCTGAAGTGCGGCGTGCGTCTTGCGCAGCCAATCAAGTTGATACGGCCCAGGGTTATTACGCTCAATATCTTCGCCCATCTGGGCGCAGATCAGATTGGCGTGAATCGTAAACAGCGTTTCAGAGGCGAATGTCTGGGCATTCACGTCAGTTCGCGCCAACTGTTTTTCCGGGGCCCAAAGCAGCAGGGCGATAAGAATGACAGGCAACGCGATCAAAATCACTTTGCGTCGGATCGTTTCCCTCGAATGCAATAGCGACACCAGCACAGGTAGGATGGCGATGAGCGTTGTCACTCCGAAACTCGGCTTGAGTGAGCAAGTAACTGCCGTGTTGAAAATGAGCGCTATGCCAAAATAGAGCGCCGTTCGATTTTCGACGTCCAAAAAGCGGCGCCGCACAAACTCGATCGTCAGGAAAATATTAAGAATAGCAAAGAACGGGAAGATGGATTCAGGACGCACTCGGTTCTCAAAGACCATTGCCGAATTCGACAGCAAAAAGATAGCAGCAGCCCCCAGCCCCAGCCACCGATAGATCCACGCTGGAATCAAGCCCGTGCCAATCAGTGCACGGACTCTCTCAAAACAAAGTAGCAATATGGCGCCCGCGCCCAGGCCCAGCACATGATGGGCAACCGTAATGGCGCGGAAATCCTCAAAGATCCTTAGAATCACGTATAGGAAACCCGGATAAACGAAATTGCGCCCTCCTGTATGTATAAAGCCGTGTCCGCTCAAGCGCGACACCGCCGGGTTGAGATACCCCCAAATATCCCGATCCAAAAACGGGAGCAGCGGATGCCCAAATCTATGGAGCGCGGCAAATGAAAAAACGAGGCCCACCGCACAGAAGAAGAGAATATTTAAAGCGCACAGCAGTCGCGACCGAGCACAGTTAGCTTCAATTGTAGGCGGAGCCGAGGCCACCTCATTCATCGTTTGATCGTTATATATTTTCACTGGATCCCTCCGTATTCACTCGCAATTCCTGACATTCACTAATCCTAAAAAATAACCTGCATATATCCCAACGGGACGATCCTATATCCCAACGGGACGATCCTATATCCCAACGGGATTACGTCCTCCAGCCCAGGGTTGGCCCGCGGCGGGCCTACCCTGGGAACTAAACCAGAGCGGATCGAACCGCAACGCGGTTCCCCCAAAGGACGATCTTGGGCGCAACCATTGAGGAATTATGAAGGATGAATAAAGAGAAGCTTCGGGCGTAACGTCACCTGCGTTCTCCGAATCTTCATCATTCATCATTTATCCTTCCTAATTCCCAACTGGGACGCCTTTGGCGCAAATACTTTGCCAGCATCGGCTTACGCGAATATCTGCACTTTCCAATGATCATTTTAGATGCGTATGCCCTGTCCTTCATAATTCCCAAGGCATGCGCCAAGGTGCCACCTTTTGCTCATTTAGATTTCGGCTTCGGAAATGGAGAGAATCCTTTCTCCACAGCCGTCGCCCAGACCAGAGCGATCGGCCCGGAGTCCGCTGTGCCCTTAAACTCATGAGGGCCAGCCTCGAGAAAGCGCGGACCAGCCCATTGAGTCGAGTCAAGCGAGCCCCGCACCTCCCCATTTTTGCCAAGCAAAGTATAACGTGCAGAGATATCTATATTGAATGTGCCTGGAGAACTAGACTCCTGAGTTAATAATTTCCCGAGTACAGACACACGGCCCACTGCAATATAATTAGCCGCGACAAACTGCTGGGAGGCATCCGTCATACGCCCAGTCGGACACATCACCGCCGTTCTGGTTTCAATGAGCCTTTGAGGCAACTCGTCTGGCATCATCTTTTTCAACAACCGTTTCCGCGTGAGCGTTTCCAGCACGTAATAATATGGCCGGGGCCGATAGATGCTTTCCCCCTTTGAATCCATTACAAATTCGCCAGGCGCGCTCAGCGTCAACACCGTCGCAATCCGGTTGATCTCATCCCGGTTTGGCTGAACCGATAAAGGACGCCCCTTAACGAGCCACCCAAGTTCACCCGCCACCAGCAATAGAGGGAGTCCCATTGCCAAAAATTTCAAGCCCCGCACATCACCAAATCGACCGCTCAGCCAAAGCAATGGAGGCGCTATGACGATCCCCGCGAGCGGAAAGACAGGCATATAGTCCTGGGGCGTAATCATGGTCCACAACGCATTCAAAATTGGATAAAACAAGCCAGCAGTTAATAGAACGAAAAGCCGCCGATAGGCACGCTCGGGATCTGTGGCGAACAGGGGCAACGCCGTGGCTCCAGCCAAAAGTGCAGGAATGGCAACGAGAGTCGTCGGCGAGAGGAACTGCCGAATGAAGTGCCAAGGGGTATGCGAACCCGGCATGATGTTGTGTTGAATAATACAGTAATAAAACGGCCCCAGCGCGCCGTGCGCAGCAAAGAAGGCAATAAACAGGGAAGGCACGACGATTAACCCGCCCAGCGCAGCCCCGGCATCCGCAAGCATTCCAGACTTGGACGAATGCTGCTGACTTGAAGTTGGCGCAAAGCGGCGCGCAATAACCCAAGCTATACCAGCCGCGACCAAGACTGTGATGATAAGGAGCGTGGATTTCATCGACACGCTGAACGTGGCACCCATGGCCAGACCCGCGAAAAACAACCGACGCCGGGACATCCGCCCAGTTAATAGAATCAGCAAGGTCACCAACCACAAGGTGGTCCACAACACGTCTGTCCGAAACTCGCCCATTTTTGCAAACCACGGCGGCACGAATCCACTGATCACTGCGGCCCACAGACCGTGGCGTGGAGAATATAGCAATGCTCCAATTCTATAGACACACCACAGGCTCAGGGCGAACAGCGGCCACATGGCAAACCGCATCGGCTCGACGATATCTGCGCGTTCACTGAAGCAGCGAAAAAGCGCCGAGAACAACCAAGAAAATAGCGGGCTATGATTATCAAATACATCTCGATACGGGAGCAGGCCACTCGCCCACGCCCATACGATATGTAAGTGCTGAGGCTCATCGGAGTTCCAAGGATGCGCGGTAATATAGCGCCAGCGGAGCGCGAGCATTAGGGCAAACAACACAAGGCCAATGGCGACTTCTAACTTTGAAATCCCCGCGTGGGCTGGTTGCGATACCGACTCGACTGCGGACGCGTGGTCCGAGGAGGTTACTTCCATAGTCATCTGCATTCTATCTTTCGTCTGCATTACAAATCCACTGCCCGGGTCCCCATAGCGGTTTTCAGTTGAATGGAGCACGGACGGGCTGCCGGGGTGATATGAACCTGGCGCTCTATTCACTTGCCAACGGCTTGGGTGCCATTCGAAAGAAAACCGCTGTAGAAACCTCATTGATGTTTCCAAATAAGTTTGAGGAAACGAATCGTATCCCGAATGGGCGATATCTTACTCTTTTCATCACCGTAAACTGTACTCACCGGCGCCGAGGAAATTCGATGTCCCTGACGCGCCGCCTGGATCAACATTTCCGTCTCATAGTCGAAATGGTTACTTTCGCACGACAGCAGAGGAATGAGATCTGTTCGCAGCATGCGAAAACCGCACTGGGTATCAGGAATGATTTGTCCGCATAGGCGGCTAATCTGCCATGACATAAACCGATTAGTTAGCTTCCTCACCATCGGCATGGTGCGCACGTCTCCGAAACGGTTCCCGACGATAATGGAAGCGTTTGACGCCATGGCTTCGGCTAAAAAGCGGGGAATCTCCTCGGGCAGATGCTGTCCGTCGGCGTCCAATAACAAAATATTGCGGATCCCCGGGCGCGCAGCCAAAGCCAGCAGACCAGTTTTGATAGCTGCGCCCTTGCCTGAATTTTGCGCATGCGTAACTACTTCGGCGCCAGCCCGGCGCGCCTCGGCTGCTGTGGCGTCAGCGGAGCCGTCATCCACCACCAATAGCTGCGGAAGTTGTTGCATTACCCGAGTCGCCACATCGTAGATCGACCGCTCCTCCTGATAGGCACATATCAAGGCAGCAACTCTGGCGCTTTCAAATACTGATTCAGGGCCTGGATTTGGACTCGTCATGAAGCAGAATTTTACGACTGAAATCAGCTCTTTGTGTTGTGAAGGCAGCTTCTTCGAGCGACAGCACAGGGATCTCTTTCCAACCCGCGAGGTCGAAGAAAAACGGCCGATGCGCCAGCTTCATAAAGGCCGCCACGATGGGCTGTGCTGACGTGACAGGAATGCATATCTTAGCAGTAGAACCCTTGATCCGAACAGTCGCCTCGCGACCGTGCTTCCCGGTGTGCGCGTCCCGAAGTCGACTCCGCCCAGACCGCAAAGGCAAGGGCAGCGCCCAGCGTGGCGAACCATCGAGAAGCGTTTCGAACGCGAGAAATAACACAGGCCTCGACAGCCACGACAGACCAGGCACATCTAGGACAAGCCGCAGCGCGCCATTTGAAAATATAGCGGATGAAATTGGATGTTGATCATCCGAGTTAGATAGACCGAACTTTTCGGTCCCAGAGGCATAGGCAAGAAAACGTCGGCGACTGAGCATTTGAGTTTGATGACACTCGATCGCCTGTCGTTTGACCTGGACTTGTGCCGCAGGTAAAGAGATCTCAATCCCATGAGCGCAGCCGCCATTTCCCCGCGTGTGAATAAGATACGTTAGCTGCGGGCAATGGTAGCCGCGCTCACGCAAACGCCCACTCGCAATGGTTGCCAGCACGTGAAACGCATTGTGATCCGGATGCGTGTCCTGGGCCGACGGTAGAATCAGCACGGTGGGTTTAAAATCTTCCACCTCCTTACAGATAGTCGAGACAGCTGTCTCATCGCTGCGCAATAGAAGCTCAGTCACGCCCTGATCTGGCCACCCGAGAAACCGTGCGGAGTCTGGGCAAAGGCCGAACTGCGCCAAAGCATTCAACGCCTCGACGCGCCGTCGACGGCCCCAGCGCGCGCGTTCATGCGCGCCGATGGTCAAGCGCCCCTCCAGGAGTCGCTGGGGCCAGGGATTTCTATCGCCATCAGTCACAAAAATCACCCGCACAACAGCGCCTGCCAGGAGCGCTTGCTGTATCAAGCCAGCCCCGCCCAGAGACTCGTCGTCTGGATGCACAGCAAAATATAGAAAGCGATCAGCCGCAGTGATTTTAAGTGGGTATGTCATTTGCGCCATGATTTCCAAGCATCTCTTTCTCAATGAGATCACGACTATGCCGCCCCCATCTTGCGGATTGATTTCCGAATCATTACAAAAATGCAATGCGACGCCCGACAAGCCTGTCCGCAGAGTCGTATGCGAATGGCGGTTTTTTAGTTGAATGGAGCCCGGACGGGATGCCGGGGTGATTGGGCTTCTCCCCGCCGCCCCGAAGGGGTGAACTGTGATAGCCTGGGGCAACGCCCCAGGAACGTACCAAAAACCCCAGCCAAGCCCTGAAGGGGCGCTACAACGGTGAATCCCAGACATAACATGCATCAAGATTCAGCCACAACATTACGCCCTTCAGGGCTAATGATTTGTTTTCGTGGGTTTCCCGGGACGTTGCCCCGGGCTATCACATTTGGCCCCGTTGGGGCAAAGACAGCACAGTCGGATTTATAGCGGTATTCAGTTGCATAGAGCCCGGACCGGGTGCCGGGGTGCTGCTGTGATATGGGGCTGGCGCTCTATTCACCTGCCACCTACTTGGGTGCCATCCGAATGAATACCGCTGTAGTGCTTTGTCCCGCGTGATTTGAGGGGACGAATGGGAAGCATGGGACGTATGGGACCGCTGCGGCTACCCAGCAACGCTCGCTTCAAGAAGCACTTGGTTCTTAATGATTGGCGTCCGAAAAACAGAGCCGAAATACTGAGCCCCCACCCAATGAACTATGCAACTCAGCCCGGCCATGATGCGCCTGCATAATCGCGTGTACGAGACTTAACCCCAAGCCGAGTCCGCGTTCGGAGCGGCTACGGTCACTTCGATAAAGGCGCTCCCACACATGCAACTGCTCCTCAATAGCTATGCCGATCCCGGTATCTTCCACAGATAACACTGATTGATTGGCGCATTTAGATATAACAATCCGGATTCGACCGCCGCTGGGCGTATATTTAATCGCGTTATCCACCAGGTTCGCCACCGCCTGACGAATCCGATTCAGATCGGCTAAAACAGTTAGATCAAAGCCGACTTCTGCGGTAATGACGATCTGCTTCTTATCCGCCACATCCCGATATAGCTCGGCAATTTCGGCTGCCACCGAAGCCAAGCTAACGGGAGACGGATCGAGCCGCATAGCACCCACGCCGGCTTCAGTAATATCCATGATAGTATTTAGAAGCGTCATTAGGCGTGCGGATTCCTCGACACAATCTGCTAGGGCGTCGCGCAACACCTCCACATCCAAGTCACCACGCAAGGCAAACTCAGCCATTCCCTGCAACCGTGAAACTGGCGTCCGAAGATCGTGGGCGACGTTATCCAAAGTGCCTTTAAGGCTCTCAAAGAGCGCCTCGTTTCTCACTAACATCTCGTTAAAAGATTCTACTAAATCGCTCAACTCCCCGACGTCCAAAGTTGGTTGCAACCGCGCGTCCGTGCGCCCCGTAGCGATGGTGCTTTTCACAGCCTTGCTCAATTCGCGCACCGGAGAAAGCGTTCGGTTAGCCAGGAACGCACCGGCGACTGCGGCTATCAACAAGGTGGGCAGGGCGACGGCCAAGCCAAGCAACTCCACATGTCTAATTAAAAGTTCACTGCGCCGACTGCTTAGACCTGCTTGGAGGAAATTCCCATCATGAAGAGGTTGTACACCTATCTCCAGGGTGCCAGTGACGAGTGATAATTTACGCCAACTATTTGAGACACTTATCGGGCCGACTTCCAAACTGCCCAGCGCCTCGCGGCAGCTCGGATCAGGCGCAAAAAACGCGAGCGTCCTATTTTGCCCATCTGCGATCCGCAGCACCGATATACTGCTATGTTTACCTCCGACTTCCTTATATAGGTGACTTAATCCCTCCCGGTAGTCCGCTGCGAATTCCCGCATTTCGCCGCGGATGAAACGCTGATCCTGCTTGTGCAGGAGCGTTCGGAAGCCTGCATCGATCAGAAATAATGTAAATGCGACACTAACACCGAAAAAAATCGCGTAATTGACCGTTAGGCGAAAGGTAAGCGTGCGATGGAATCTACGGAAGTGTTTTGAGAACATAGCCTACCCCGCGAATTGTATGTAACATTGGCGTGGAAAAATCCCGATCGAGCTTGGAACGCAGACGACAAACCAGCACGTCCACCACGTTGGTCTGGGGATCGAAATGATAGCCCCAAATATTTTCCAAAATCAGCGTTTTCGAGACGGCCCTTCCTGCATTGCGCATGAGATATTCGAGCAGTGTGAATTCCCGAGGCTGAAGTTCAATGGGGCGACCCGCGCGATGCACCGAGTGCTTCACGTAATCGAGCTCAATCTCACCAACGATTAAGCGCGATTTCGCACCCGATCCAAAAGTGTCGCCGCTGCGCCGCAGCAGGGCTTGCACGCGCGCGAGCAATTCAGAAAACGCGAACGGTTTTACCAAATAATCATCGCATCCGGATTGTAGACAACGGACCCGTTCTTCCACCTCCCGCTTGGCGCTTACGACGATGACTGGGACGCTCCGCCTGTTTTTCCGCAATTCGCTGATGACGGCTAATCCGTCCATTTTCGGCAACATCAAGTCCAAGATCAGCGCATCGTAGCTCTCACTCATCGCCAAATCCAACCCCTCGACCCCGTCCGAGGCATGATCGACAATAAACCCGGCCTCCTTCAGTCCGCGGATGACAAAGTTAGCTATCTTGTGGTCATCTTCAACCAAGAGTAGATGCATATTGGTGCAGTAGATAAATTCAGGGACTTATCGCGGATTTCGTTCCAATGCGCCGAGCCGAATGCCGATGGGACAAGGAGTTAACGCAGAGTCGCGGAGGCGCAGAGTAACAAAGGGGCTGCGATATAGCTAATGGCCGCCGGCCTTTAAATCAGCAGCTTTTCGATTGGCGCGGTCTTTTAGAAGTCAGGTTCACGACGGGGACTGCCGGGGAGAAGCGCCGCGGAAGTGAAAACCGCAGTAGATCCAACGCTGTCGCGCCGCCTCAAGCACCGGGATTGAATGCGTGCGCCGGATTATGGAGCTTTAGCGGTCTGCAGCACCGCCAACATTTGCGCCCTCTCGAGCGCTGCGTGATCGCCCTCTCCATGCACGCAAGCTGCGAACACATTTCCACTGACTGCAAAAACAACCACCTCGGCTGTCCCTGGATCACCGTCATCCGCTTCGGTTCCGCGTCCTTCTAGATGTTTGGCGGCGCCACCAACAAGAGAGATGGATTCAGTGCTCTGGGCTGCAAAATCGCAAAACTCACCCTTGATCACCTCTCCAATTTTAGGAATGGCCTCATCGACAGTTTTAGCCCCTGCCACTGGCCATATATATAGCCACAAAGTCTTTGTCTCGATGGTGGTCTTCTCCGCCTTGTTACTGATCTTGGCGTCTTCAGGGACGCTCAATTTAACTGCGTCCACGTTTTTCACCGTGATTGTAAGTGCTTTATCCTCAGCGAGCGCATTGAAAGTGAATAGCAAGCTGGCAAGTCCGATTAAGTAAATTCTCATGGCTGTCATTTAGGTTCCTTGTGTCAGTAGATTATAGAAATCACCGGGGCACGCACGGCGCGAATGCCAAGTGCGCGGCCCAGCCCTTAACAGTGGGTATGACCTTGGTTAATGACAATTTGTTTCTGTTAAGAACCATTCCTTCAAAAGTCGGCGTCTTCAGCTCATCCATTACCGCGCTTACTGCCGCGGAGCGCCGCCCTTGCGGAATCTGCTTAAAATGAAGCCTTGCGTCTAGTCCGGCGCTCATGAATTTGACACTTCGGATCTAAGAACCTGCGGCGCACCAGGATTATCCCCACCGATGACCAAATTCCTCCTCCCCTCGATTGTCGCAATTTCGATCGCCACCTCGCTGGTTTCAGCCGCTGACGCGCCGAAACCGCTCAAAGTGCTCCTTTTCACCGGCGGCTGCTGCCACGATTACGCGAAGCAAAAAGACATCCTCAAGGAGGGCATCGAAAAGCGCGCCAACGTCATCGTGGACCAGGTGCATACCGCGGACGATGGAAGCAAATTTCACTTTGCGGAATATGAGAAACCGGATTGGGCCAAGGGTTACGACGTGGTAATTCATGATGAATGCGCAGCTGGCGTCGAGGAGGCACCTTTCATTGAAGGCATCCTAAACGCTCATAAAAATGGGGTACCAGGGGTCAACCTGCACTGCGCGATGCATAGCTATCGCATTGGAAAACCCAGCGAACCGGTGACAGACATGGCGGCACCGCATGCGCTGTGGTTTAACTATTTGGGCCTGCAATCCAGTGGCCACGGCGCCCAGAAACCCATCGCGATAGCGTTCTCCAAGATCGATCATCCCATTACTAAGGGCATGGCCGATTGGACCACCGTCAACGAGGAACTCTATAACAACGTCAAGGTTTGGGACGACACAGTCGTCTTGGCCCGCGGCAAACAGGGTGATGCCACTCAGGACGACGGAAACGTCATCATCTGGACCCACGAATACGGCCCGAAGAAGACCCGCGTATTCTCCACGACGCTCGGGCACAATAACGCCACGGTCGAGGATGACCGCTATCTGGAATTAGTTACCCGCGGCGTGCTCTGGGCCGCCGGCAAACTCGGGGCTGACGGCAAGGCGCTCCCGGGCTACGGCAAATAAAACGAAGGATTATAGGAATTCCATAGAGTTTACCAGCGGCCCTCCTGACCATTTGGCGTCGGGAAGGCCGCCTTTATTTCCAAAGAGATTATGCCGAACCTGATTTCATTGTGCAGTTGAATAAAAACCAGCG
>JAYTYG010000320.1:0-2971 GCA_043742585.1 Spartobacteria bacterium | reverse complement strand
CAAGCAAGCCGCTTACCTGGACGTATCCGTCGACGGCCCATACAAAGCCGCCCACTACCGCTACTAATCCGTGACTAAGCTGCGGCCAGCCCGCAGCTAAAAAAGGGGTTCTGCCCCCATTCGAATAATGAAAGGCGCACTTCACAGTGCGCCTTTCTTTTTGCCCAAATCGGCCTTTCATTAAAATTCCCACGCACGCCTCCCTCCCGGGCGCGATTTCTGCATTCACTCAAAAAAGGGAACGATGATCGCCACCTTCAAGCCAACTCCAGACCCGTCGCGGCTTGCCGCACTCAAATCCCTCCGCATTCTGGACACAGAGCGCGAAGAACGTTTCGACCGGATCACCCGACTCGCCGCGCGTCTACTCGACACGCCCATCGCGCTCATCACCCTGCTCGATGATCATCGTCAATGGTTTAAATCCAACGTCGGTCTCGACGTCCCGGAAACCCCCATTGGCCACGCCTTTTGCACTTACACCATTGAGCAGCCCGAAACGCTTGTCGTCCCAAACGCCCTCGAAGATCCCCGCTTTTGCGAAAACCCCCTCGTCCTCGGCTCCCCGCACATCCGCTTTTACGCGGGCTACCCCCTCAGCGCCAGTGACGGCACCCGGGTCGGCACGCTATGCGTCATCGACCGTAAGCCGCGTGAATTAACGACCGATCAGCACGCGATCCTCCTGGAGCTCGCCGCTCTCGCCGAAGACGAACTCAACGCTTTTGAACTCCACGACGCTCTCCGGCGCCTGGCCGAAAGCGATCAGGCTTGGCGCGAAGAACGCCAGGCCTTCGAGGCGTTCATGAACAACAGCCCCAGCGTCGTCTTCATCAAAGACAGCGAAAGCCGCAATCTTTTCATGAACCGCCGCGGCGAGGAGATCTTCAACGTCAGCGCAGGCGCCCTCCGCGGCAAACGCGACGATGAATGGCTCCCGCCCACCGTGGCCAAGCAGTCCATGGAAAACGATCAGCTCATGCTCACCTCCGGCAAAATGACCGAGGTCATCGAGGCCATGCCCGGCGCCAACGGCCAAACCTATCAATGGCTGGTCCTGCGTTTCCCCATCCTCCGCGACTCCGGCCAACGCATCCTGGGAGGCGTGGCCGTGGACATCAGCGCCCGGATCGAAGCCGAGGAAGCCCTCAACGAAGTGAACACTTTGCAACGCGCCATCTTCGACAGCGCCAATTGCACGATCATTTCCACCGACGCCCAGGGCATCATCCAAACCTTCAACTCCACCGCAGAAGAATGGCTCGGCTATTGCGCCGAAGAAGTCGTCGGCCTCGCCACCCCCGCTCTCTTCCACGACAACCGCGAGATCCTCGCCCGTAACAACCTCCTGCGCAAACAGCTCGGCCGCCCCGTGGAACCAGGCTTCGAAACCCTCGTCTCAGGCACCTCCGACGGCAGCGCCTACGAAAGCGAATGGCAATACGTCCGCAAAGACGGCTCCCGCTTTCCCGTCAGCCTCTCCGTGACCACTCTGCGCGACTCCAGCAACAAGGTCACTGGATTCCTCGGTATCGCCCGCGATATCACCGCCCAAAAACACACCGAAGAAGCCATCCTCCGCGCCAAGGAAGAGGCCGAACACGCCAATCGCGCCAAATCCCAGTTCCTGGCCCACATGAGCCACGAAGTGCGCACCCCGCTCAACGGGATCATCGGCGTCAACGGGATGCTCTCGGAAACTGCGCTCGACCCGGAGCAGCGGCGGCTTGCTAACACCGTCCAATACAGCGCGCAATCCCTGTTAACGATCGTCAACGACATCCTGGACTTCTCCAAAATCGAAGCCGGCCACATGGAAATTGAGGCCAGCGACTTTGTGCTCGCCGAACTCGTCCACGGCGTCGTCCAGCTCAACTCCGCGCGCGCTGCCGCCAAAGCGCTCACCATCCAGCCCATGATCAGCCATGACGCGCCGGCCATCCTCTGCGGCGACGCGGGCCGCCTGCGCCAGGTGCTCAACAACCTCGTCGGCAACGCCATCAAGTTCTCCGAGAACTGCCAGATTCAAATCACGATCAATCTCGTCGACGAAAACCCCACCTCCTGCCTCCTTCGCTTTGCCGTCAGAGATGAAGGCATCGGCATCCCCATCACCGCCCAACATCGCATCTTCGACGCCTTCGCCCAGGCCGACAGCTCCACCACACGCCAATACGGCGGCACCGGGCTGGGCCTGGCGATATCCAAGCAGCTCGTGGAGTTGATGGGCGGCAAGATCGGGCTCGATAGCGGCGCTGGACAAGGATCGACCTTTTGGTTCACAGCGCGCTTCACTCGTTCCACAGCCAGCCTCGTCGCCAAATCCTCGCCGCCCGACGACGAACCGCGCATCGAGATTGCCGGACGCCCCCTGCGGGTGTTACTGGCCGAAGACAGCCAGGTCAACCGCATGGTGGCCACCCATCAGCTCCAGAAACTCGGCTGCCACGTCGAAGCCGTCGAAAACGGCTTGGCCGCGCTCAACGCCCTCGAAGCCGCCCCCTACGACATCGTCCTCATGGATTGCCAGATGCCGGTCATGGATGGCTACACCGCCACCGCCGAGATCCGCCGCCGGGAAGGCGCCGCGCGCCACACCTGCATCGTCGCAGTCACCGCCAACGCCATGAATGGGGAGCGTGAAAAGTGCCTGGAACACGGCATGGACGACTACTTGAGCAAGCCATTCCAGCGCGCGGACTTAGCCAACATCATGCGCAAAGCCGCCGCCCAGGGTGACGGGGTGACGGCGGGGGGGATGACAAGGTGACGGGGTGACCAAGGTGAGCGGAAGCACAGCCATTAGGCCCGGTGAGTCGGCGACAACCCCCTCGAATATAGACGCGATCCGAGCCCGGCGGCAGTCGCTGCGTGGCGGGGTGTCGCAGGCCCGCCCCGGCCAATGACCGTCACCCCGTCACCCTGGGCGGCGGCTTTGCGCATGATGTTGGCTAAGTCCGCGCGCTGGAAT
>JAYTYG010000319.1:0-2752 GCA_043742585.1 Spartobacteria bacterium | reverse complement strand
GACTTCGCAACGGGCTTAATGGGCGCTTTTGCCGCCACCAGCGGTGCCGCCGCCGCCCAGACCCTCGGGCTGGCCATCGCCGGGGTCAGCGGGGCGCGGTCAGCGGCTGAAAAAGACCTCTTCCTCGAAAAGAGCGCTGGCGCTTTGATTTCGAAAATGAAGGGAGACCGCGCCAAAGTGGATGCACAGATCACCCAGTATCTGGAAAAAAACACCTCGAAGTATCCTCTCGAACAAGGCGTTCGCGATATTATCCGCTATTACGAGGCCGGCACGCTCGCGAGTGCCGCTGAAACGCTCCAATCCGACGCGAAAGTGTCGCAGCTCGCGGCGCAAGGACAGGTTGAGAGCATCAAAGGCGACCGGATTATTGCTCCAGTGCAGATGAAACAAGCGCAGGCGCAAACGGTCATCGAACCACAACTGCCGATGCGGACCAAGGAAACCATCATCACCGACGCGGACCTCGATCTCTCGGCCGGCGAGGCCGCCGGGATTGAGAAGGAACGGGCACGCTTGGCTGCCCTCCTCCGCGAAACGAATAATGTTGTCAACGCGACGAGGGACGCGATTGAAACCAAAGACCCGCCCAAGCGTATCGACTACGGATCACTCATGGACGGGGCCGACCCGAACAAAGAATACACGCGGACCCAGAATGGGCTTTCCAGATTTCTAAAGGCAAACTCGGGCAAGCCCGACGTCCTGAAGTCCGTTCAAGAAGCCGCAAGAAAGCAAAACCCAATACTTACTCCTTAATCAACAGGCAACCGAGATATGACTACCGAATCTAAGAAGGAACTAATCCCGCTAGACGACAGCCTCTGCAAAAGCGACCAAACCTTGCAGGATGATCTCCGTGTTCGGGAGCGTGACGAGCAAATGGTCGTCCGCGACTGGGCATTGAAAACAGCCCCCAAGGGCATGGTGAATGTGGCAACTTTCGAGGAAGACATTACTTTGCCGTCCAAGAGCAGTCTGATCGTGAAATCGTTTAACGATGGCCCGGCTGCTGATGACGAAGCGAAGAAGCACCTTGCCGACAATGGCCTTGTGGCACTGACCTGGGGGCCGGCAGCCATCGGCGGCAAGAAAGTGCTGCTGATCGTGGCCCACAAACGTGCGCCGAAGCCAGCGGGCCAAAACGAGACGAAGACCACCGGAGGAGCAGTATCCGTCGGAGTAACAACATACAGTGGTCCGCAAAGCGACTTCACCACATTTCTCGATATCAACCCGGCCCAACGTCCTGCAAAATTGGCGGAATTCTGGACTGGTAAGGGCTATGACATTGCAGCACAGGAAGCCAAGCTCAAGGCGAGAGGCATAAAAACCGGGACGCTCGACTATGATGATGCGTTTAACGGTGCATACGCCAAACTGGAGAGCGACCGCACATGCGCGAGCTGTCGTTTTCCAGGAGGAAGTGTGCTGGCAATGAAAAACCCTGACGGCACTCCGTATGATCCAACCGGCAAAAATCCAACTGGGGAATATACAGTTACAGATACCGGGAATGCCAAGCTCACATATGACAAGCCGGATATTTTTACAAACACTCCCGAATTGTATAGGAATACGTTGGACGACATTCGGGTTTTCTTAGTATCGGCCGGAACAAAAATGGCCAAACAATATAAGGTAGCCCAGAGCCGGTATGCCTGATGGGCGGGTCGGAGGAGTCACGGGAGTAACGTCCGAAGGCACTAGCTCTGCGCGCAATACCTTACGCCGCTGGCTGCGCAATCCGCTGGATTTCAGTTAGTTTAGCCGCGGCAGTTATGGGCCGGATGGGTGGCGGAGGCATTTCGCAAACGCGCGATGGAAGCGGCGGACGTGAAGCAGCCTGAGCCGACATGATCCAGTTCCGTGGCGCTCGAGGCGGTGATCCAGCAAATAGAGAGTCTGCGCGAAGGCGCGTTTGTGGGCACCCGGGATCAGCCGTTGCGGCGCGCCATCCTAGTGCCGGCGGGGAGCGTGGGACTGTGGGTGCTGTGGGGTCTCCTCCCGCACTAAAAGCCGCTGCCGCTGATCTGCCATTCTTCGAGCAGCGCCTTGGGCAGTTCGCCGAGGAAGCGCGAGGGGCGCTGCATCATTTCGCCGTAGCCGGCGTTCAGGCGCATGTGGGGATAGGTGAGGTAAAGCTCGTCCTTGGCGCGGGTCACGGCGACGTAGAAAAGGCGGCGTTCCTCCTCGATGGCGTCCTCGCTTTCCAAGCTGCGCGAGGAGGGAAACATGCCGTCGGTCATCCAGATGACGAAGACGGCTTTCCACTCCAGTCCCTTGGCCTGATGAACGCTGGAGAGCGTGACCATCTCGGTCTCGTCCTGCGTCGCGGTGGCCTCGTGATCGAGGTTGGTGAGCAGCGCGAGCTGGTCGAGGAAGTCGCCGGCGCTGGTGTACTGCCTGGCGAAATTGGCGAGCGTGTTGAGGTCTTCGCGGCGCGCTTCGTAGTTGGCAAACTGCGCCTCCGCGTACTCGTCGTAGATCGCCTCGATGACGCTGTGGATCATCTCTGCCGGCGGCTGCGGCACCCCGCCCGGCGCTATTTCTTCCATCGTGTGCGCGAGCTGCTGCCACGCTTTCGCGGCTTTTGCGGGCACCTTCAGCGGGGAAAGGATGGCGTGAAAACTGTAGGGCGGGCGCCCCGCCTGCCCACCCTCCCCCGGCAGGCGGAGCGCCCGCCCTACAGCCTCCTCCGCGCCCGCCCAGAGCTGCTCCGCGCTGCGTGCGCCGATGCCGGGGAGCAGCC
>JAYTYG010000318.1:0-3041 GCA_043742585.1 Spartobacteria bacterium | reverse complement strand
GGTGTTGACGTTGGAAATGTTGTTGGCGATGACCTGGATGCTGTTTGAAAAGGTGGCCAACGCGCTGACACCTACATTGAGAGTTCCGATGAGTGACATGGTATTGCTCTTTCTAGTTGATTAGTTAAATAGCTGTATCGTCTCGGGCGGCACTCAGGGCACCACGGGTGCCGGAGCGGCGGGCGGCAGCGTGGTGACAGAGGTCACATTCGCGGGGTCGTAGTTGTTACCGCCCACCATCAGCTTCGAGGTGCCGTCGCTGGACATCGAGACCGAGGTGACTTCGCCGCTGATGCTGCTGTTGCCGGTGGAGACCGTGACGGATTTGCCGAGGTAATTTTGCGCCGTGAAGGTGGAGAAATCTTTGGACAACCCTTTCATCTGTTCTAATGAAGTGAAACTCGACATCTGCGAGATGAATGAGGTGTCTTCCATCGGTTTCATCGGGTCCTGCGAGGTGAGCTGCACTGTCAGGAGCTTGAGGAAATCATCGACTCCGAGTGTTTTCTGGCCGGTGGCCCGTGCGGGCTGATCGGACGGATTCAGAAAGTCTTTGGTGTTAAATGCGGATGTAACGTTGCTGATATCCATAGGTTTTAGGCGTAGCGGCTCGCGCTCTCGGCGCTGGAGACGAGCTTGGGTTTTGTCGGGGCTGGGGGCTTGGCGCCGATTCCGCGCAGGAGCGTTGAGGTAAAGTTTTCGTCGCGGGCTTGGGCGAACGCGCGTTCGCGGCCGTCGTGGTTTTGATTGAGATCGCTCATCCCGGATTGAGTCTGGGGCGACTCGAAAACGGGGTTTGAAAGTTTGATGCCGCGCTCGGTGCCGGCGCTGGAAAACCGGGCCCAGTTTTGTTCCAGCGCCTGGCGGAGCGCTTCGGATTCGGTGCGGAAGACGGGTTTGACTTCGCCTTGCTGGCTGACCCGCAGTTCGATGAGTAGTTCCTCACCGCTGTCGAGGCGCATCCGGACTTCCACTCGGTCTTGTCCGCTGATGCGCACATGTTCGGCCGCTTCGAGGGTGCGATGGACCATTGTGGTGATTTCCGTGGCGGGGATCGCTGCGGATTTTTGCAGCCCGTTCATCGGTCCCGTCATCGGTCCCGTCATCGGCGCGGTGATTTGCGGGGCCGTGAGCGGTGGTTCGGCGATTTCCCCGGCGCTGCCAGTTCGGTCGTTGGACTTTTTGTCGCCTGGCTTTTGCTGGGGATCCTGGTTCTGGGCCTGGGGGGCGACGGAGAAGGCGCGCTCGGGCAGCACCGCATCGGCAATCCCTGCCGTTTTCGGCAAGGATGGGCGGGGAGCGTAGGGATCGGACATGGCAGCGGGGTGCATAGCAGCCGCTGTGCCAGGCTCTCTATTGGCAGGGAAGTTGGCTCGGATTTGGACTGCTGCGCCAGAGGTTTCAAGGCTGCCGGGTTGCGCTCCAGCCTTGGCCTGTATTGGAAAGGGCTGTGCTGCCGCGCTCGGGGTGCCGCTGCTGGGCGGGAGCTTTTCTTTTACGTCAGGCGCGCTCTCTGGCGTCGATTTATTGGTCGCTAGCTCGGTCTCGGGGGGCGCCGTTTTTGCCCCGGTGCCGCTGGTTTCCGTGGAGATGTTTGGCAGGGGCGGCGGAGTGCCCGGAGTGAAGTCCACGGGCAATTCGGCGCCCGGGGCCTGCATTGCGACCATGGAGACGGTCGAGACGGTGGAGACGGCGGAGACGGCGGGGGGCGCTGGCGCCGCAGCAGCGGGCGCCGGATCGGAAGGAGCCGGATCGGCAGGCGCTAGATCGGCAGGGGCCGAGGCGGGTGCCGCAGTCAACCAGCGCACGTTGGATGCTGAAAATTGATCGTTCGGGATGAAGTCCGCCGCGACAGACGCATCAGTAGGATCGGTCGGAGCATGGCTGGCAGTCGAGGCAGGGTCAGGAGTAACCGCAGGAGGCGGCGCTTCGCTCGCAGCGCCGGGCCTCGATTGTCCGGGAACCTGCACGAGAGCCTGCACGGGTATCTGCGGGTTCACGCCCTTCTCGGGTGTTGCCTGGCTCATTCTTACGCTCGTCCAGGCGACTTCGCTGGAAGGCTGGGACGGCTCCGGCGCGTCGCTGGCAACGTCGAATCCAAGTTCGCCGGTAGCTTGGGTCGGGACGGGTGTTGGCAAAGGCGCAGCAAGGGGTGTGGGCGGGATCGGGGGCGGGATCGGGGGCGTTTCGAGCGGCGTTTTGGCGCAGGGCACTGGGTCTTCGCTGGGGGCGTCTTCGGCTGGATCCGGAGCGTCACTCGGATCTTTGCTGGCCGCTTTGGCACCGGATTTCGGCGCCTGGCAACGGCTTTGTCAGGGGCAGATTTTGCCGGAAGGCGATTGCCGTCTTTGCCCGGACTGGGCTGGAGGTTTTTTCCGGGCGACGGATTTTTTGCGCCTGGCATGAGGTCTTCAAAGGATCCGTCGTGGGCCTTGTCTTTAGTTGCAGCCTGGCCTGTGGACGCGGCGGGGGCCTGCGCGGGAGCGGCGGGGAGGGGGGATTTGGCGATCGGATTCATAGAGCAGGGGGCGGATGAAAGCCGTGCATAGCGAGAATCGGGCCGCGAAGGGAAACCGGGAGGCGATAGCCGCAGAGAACGCATAGAGCACATAGAATACAGAAAGTGCCTGTGTTTTAATTTATGTGTTCTTTGTGGCCTCTGTCCGGAAATAATGGCCGCAGAGAGCACATAGAACACAAAAAATATAGAAAGTATCTTTGTTTCTATACTCAGCGCGGTAAGAAATGGCACATTTCCCTGGATCGTGGAGCAGGCGGGACGCCCGCCACACGTTGCGCTTGCCTGGAGTTTGGCCATTTTTGAATAGCCGAACCGAGCGGGCTGGAATCAGCAACTAGCCCGCAAGATATTCCCCTAACCCACAAGGTTCCCCCAACCCGAGGTGCTGCCCTAATCCGCAGGGTTTAAAGCCATTAGCCGGGGGTTGAGTCCGCGACACCCCCGGATAGCATGAATAACGGGTGGACCCCGGAGGCGGTCGCAGCACCGGTGGCATTGAATGAACCGCCGTAATTTCAAG
>JAYTYG010000317.1:0-3203 GCA_043742585.1 Spartobacteria bacterium | reverse complement strand
TGAGCGGGCGGACAGCGAGGACTGGGCGGGTTTGGGTGGAGAGGTGGGAAACGGTTATTGTTTGAGCGCAACTTAGGCCGATGGGGCGAGGTTTTGGGCTCGCGCGGTAGCGAACTTGCTAGAGGATGTGCCGAAATTCCCATGATGAGTCTGGAGACCGTGTCTCCGATTATGGGGAGATGAGTGGGCTGAAGTGCGCCTGCTCCTTTGGATGAAAAATGACATCAAGACCTATGGATAAGATCGACGAGCTTTTGGACAGCGTGGATAGCCTTCCGCCTGCGCCACAGGTCTTGGTGCAGTTGCTCAGTGTTCTTGCCAAAGCTGAAACCAACCTGACCCGGGTGGTGGATCTCATTTCTTTCGATCCGGCGTTGACTGCAAAACTTTTGCAGACGTGCAATAGCGGTCTGTTTGGGCGCTCCATGGAGGTGAACGATGTCTCGGATGCGGTCAATCGACTCGGGTTCCAGGCGGTCTATCACATTGTGGCAGTGGCTTGTGGGGAGCGCTTTATCCGGACGTCGCCCGAGACCGGAGTGGATGCGAGTTTGATGTGGCGGCATTCGGTGACGGTGGCTTTTGCCGCGCAATTTCTGTCGGAGGGCATGTTGCATGGCGGAGGCCTGCCTTTTACTGCGGGCATGCTCCATGACTTGGGGAAAGTGGTCATGGCGGAGGGCTACAAGGAGGAATACGGGCAGCTCGTTAATCGCGCGGCTTTGGTTGGAAAGACTTTGGTGGAGCAGGAGCGCGCGCTTTTCGGCATGGATCATTGCGATGTGGGCGCGCGTCTGCTGGAGCGCTGGAAGTTCTCCCCGCGCTTTGTCGCCAGTGTGCGGTATCACCACGATCCTCTCGGCGCAGGCGATGATGCTGCGCCTTTCGCTTCCTGCATCGATTTGGCCGACGCCTTGGCTCATAGCTTGGATGATCGGGGTGAGGGCCCCGCGATCTTTGTCATCGGCTCTCAATCGGCTTTGAAGGTCCTCAATTTGACCTCTGCGGATCTTTTGCGGTATTCGGATCGGATTCGCGAAAATGTGGATTTCGTGGAAGCGATGTGCGCCATGCGCTCATAGCCGGGAAAGAAGGCGGGTAGTCTGGGGGCGCGCTCGGCGAGTTTTCGCAACCAATCATTGAGAACCCTGGGGCCCTGGTTCTAACGTGCCGGCATGAATGTCACCCACGTTGAGGAGTTCCTTCAGTTTTTGCGGTTCCCGAGTATTTCCACCAACCCGGAGCATAAACCCGACGTGGCGGCCTGCGCCCAATGGTTGGAGTCCAAGCTCAACGCGATCGGGCTCCAGGCGCAACTCCATCAGACCGGGGGACATCCCATCGTGGTGGCTCGAAACGCGCATCAGCCTGGCCGCCGGACGGTGATGATTTACGGGCATTACGACGTGCAGCCCGTGGACCCGCTTGAACTCTGGGATTCGCCGCCATTTGAACCCCGTATCGAAGGGGAGATCGTCTTTGCCCGTGGTGCGACAGATAATAAGGGGCAGATTCTGGCGCATGTGCTCGGCGTGGCGGAAACTTTGAGCGAAAAGGGCGAGTTGCCGGTGAACCTGATCTTTTTAATCGAGGGCGAGGAAGAGGTGGGCAGCATGCACTTGGAGGCTTTTCTCGAGTCTCACCGCGAGGAGTTGCGCTGCGATGTGATTGCAGTTTCCGACACTGGAATGGTGGCGCGCGGGGTGCCGACTTTGACCTATGGGTTGCGCGGGGTGGCGGCGCTGGAACTCAAGGTAATTGGTCCGGCCACTGATTTGCATTCGGGGATTTTCGGTGGCGCTGTGGCGAATCCGTTGGCCGTGCTGGCCCGCCTTTTGAGTGCCTTGCATACGGCGAGCGGGCAGGTGGCGGTGCCGGGCTTTTACGATGAGGTGCAGCCGCTGGCGGACTGGGAGCGCGCGGCCTGGCAACGGTTGCCGATTGGCGACGTGGAGTTGCAGGCGCTCACGGGTGTGCCTGCGCTCGCTGGTGAGCCGAGCTACAGTGCGCTGGAACGCATTTGCGCCCGACCCACCGCCGAGATCAACGGGGTCGGCGGCGGCTTCCAGGGGCATGGGTCAAAAACTGTCATTCCCCGCGAAGCCTTTGCCAAACTCACTTTCCGCCTGGTGCCCGATCAGGCGCCCGATGTGATTCTCGCCAGGGTGAGCGCTTATTTGCGGGAAATCTGCCCGGCCTCAGTCCAACTGGAGGTCCATCTTGGGCACGCCGGCGAGCCGTATGTGGCCGATCCGAATTCGGGGGATGGCGCGGCTGCGCAGCGCGCGTTACGGCGCACGTTTCAGAGCGAGGTGGCCTTGATCCGCGAAGGCGGCAGCATCCCCATCATCAACACATTTCGTAAAGTGCTGGGCGTCGAGACTTTGCTCCTGGGGTTGGCGTTGCCCGATTGCCGCGCGCATGCGCCCAACGAGAATTTTCCGCTGGAGAATTTCTTCGCTGGAATCCGACTCAACCGGGCGCTGCTGGAAGAGCTGGCTTTGGAGCCCACGCAGGGGATCGTTCCTGCGGTGTGATGGCGCATTTTTATTCATGGGTCGCCAATTTCGACTTTGCATGCAGGAAAGATAGGCTAGTGTTCAATAGAACATGAGTAGCGCTCTCACTTCCCGACAGCAACAGGTGCTCGATTTCATCGACACTCAACATGCCCGCTCTGGCGTGGTGCCATCCACGCGGGAGATTCAGGAACATTTCCAGTTCGCGAGTCAGACCGCCGTGATCAATCATTTGCGCGCTCTGGAGCGCAAGGGAATGATCCAACGGCAGCCGGGAAAAGCCCGGGCTGTTTCCATCGTCTCGGATCTGCGGCGCGAGTCCATTATCGATATTCCCATTTACGGCCAGATTGCGGCCGGTATGGCGGAGTCTTCGGTGGAAGAGCATTGGGCGGGGCAGGTTTCCGTGGATTCGGCAACCACGGGGATCAGCCGCAACGCCCGTGTTTTTGCGCTCACGGCGCGTGGCGAGTCCATGATCGGGGCGCAGATTGCCAGTGGGGATGTGGTGATTTTAGAAATTCGGGAGCCGAAAAACGGGGACGTGGTGGCGGCCTTGATCGACGGAGAGACCACGCTCAAACGTTATGTGATTTCCCGCGGGCGCCCTTATTTGAAGGCGGAGAACCCGGATTTCCCGGACTTGATTCCGCTGCAGGAGCTGGTGGTGCAGGGAGTCATGGT
>JAYTYG010000316.1:0-4832 GCA_043742585.1 Spartobacteria bacterium | reverse complement strand
GGACATCCAGACCGACATATTTGATGGTTTGGGCTGTGGGTGATGGGTTCATCATGGCAGCGAGGCAGTGGGTTTGGCGGAGTGATCCGGCGAACCACTCCCTAGTGGCTCTGGGCTCCGTTGCGGCGGACTCTAACCCACGTTCCATCGGCCCGTCACCCACCCCAATCCAACCCACCTCAAGCCATAGGGTCTAGGCGTTGCTCGCCGCTCATGCCGAAAGTAAGTCCATCGCAAGCGAAGAACTACGTCGCCCGTGCATTCCGGGCGATTGCTGACCCGCATCCTTCCACGGGCGCTCTCGACTCGCTCTGGGAGCACTTCGAGTCCCGCTGCGCCTACTGCGGCACCGACATCATCCGCGCACTCAAACAAGCCCATTATGACCATCTCGTTTCCGGCGGCGGCAACCGACTCTCGAACTTTGTTCTGTCTTGCCCCGACTGCAACGAACGGAAGCGGGAACTAGACTGGCAGACGTTCTTAAGCCAACGCTGCACAGACGACGGCGCTTTCGAGCTTCGCCGCGCAACAGTCCTTGAGTGGGTGCATTACTCCCAGCAGCACGACGCCGTTGCCGACCCCGCGCTACTGGAGCGTGCCGAGACGTGCATCTCAGCCGTCCATCGTGTATTCGAGCAACAGCTTTCTGAGTTACGGAGCCTCAAACACAAATGACCGCAACGCCTAAACACAATGAAAGCCAAACCCTCCGCACCCTTCCGGTGGCTCGCGCTGAGCCTGCTCTTTGCCGTCTCCCACGCCGCGCAAGCTTTTCAAGATCCAATCATCGGCAGGTGGATCAACCGCGATCCAATCGGGGAAAATGGAGGGATCAATCTGTATCAATTTTGCTATAGTAATCCTATCTCGATTTACGATCCGTTGGGAGAGTTACCGCCAAGCAGTCCAGTCTGCCAAGCCTTCAAAAGGAGGATTGGAAACCTAGAAAACGAAGTAGCCAAACGACATAGAGAACTTTACGAGGATCCGTTGGGCCTACCTGGAACAGTGCCGGCAGACGATGTGAAACCAAGTTTATCGAGATCCGGTCACCAGAAGTTGTTAAATATGGCAAAAGCAAACTTGGCAGCGGCCAGGGCTCTTTACCAAGCTACATGTAATGACCCTGAGCCACCAAAATTGCAGCAATGTCTCGACAAAGCTGCGCGATCCGTTCCTGGAACTCCGCAACAATTAGAACAGGCTGGGGAAATCTCACTTGTTATTGGTGAAATTGCAGCAGCAGGGGCGGGAGCTGGGGCAATTGGCGGCGGTATTCGAATTCCTCGACCAGCTCCTCCTGGTTTCTCTCCTTTCCCTGTTCCTGCGCTTCCATGATTGAGCTTTCGCACGCTTTGGTCGTTGAGCGAATTGACAAAGCGATAGCCATGCAGAACGCAGAAGAGTTGGAGCATTTAGCAAACATTCTCGCGACATTCTGTTTTGAAAATTCGACCCCGTCTCTCAAAGAGTTTCCAGAGCAAATCTTTCAAGCGATTCTTTCTTCGTTAAATTCTCCAGATTTTAAGAAAATGTTGGGTTCTTATCATCTATTGATGATTATCGAATACGACTGGGCTCGGTTGAGCTCGATCCAAAAAGAAAATGTGATTGCGGGTATTGAGCGAGCCTATCCTGACTTTGCTGATTGGATGGCTTGTCATGTTTCGTCGGAAATACTCGGCCGGTTTGCCTGCAACGAAGCATCGCTACAAGCCTTAACTCATTTAGCGGGCACTGCTAAGGTAATTCCGCGCTCTTTGATTCCTATTGGCCTTGAATCACTTGCCCGCGAAACAAAGGTCCCATCGCTTCGCGAACAAGCGATTGTGGCTTTACGTGCTATGCACAACGACTTGAGCGAACAAGTCCGATCAGAGGTGAGCCAGTCTTTGAAACGGTTAGGAGTAAAATGGCCAAATGGTTTATCGGAACATTCTGGATAGTATACGGTTGCTTTCTAATCGTGTGGTGCTTGGTCAAGGAATATAAGCCATTGACTGAAATCCATCTGAGCGATGAATGGCTGCCGTTGTCTCTAGGAATAGCGCTCATTCTGAGCGGACTTCTTCACGCTCTTCGACTGAAAAGGGGCGCGCTTAGCACTCATGGCTTCCGTATGCGTTCTTGGGATCAACGCGATAGACGCTGGGACTGTTGAATTGCACAAATACTCGGTTGGCCCGGCATTAACAGGGTATTTCTGGGGCATCACTTTTTACATTGATGGCTGTCACAGCAACAATGGTTCAATTAGCCATTCCCAACCAAAAACTTAAAACCTAAGCGTATCTTGCTTTGGGTTGACGGCAGCCGGCGGCAAAAAAATCCTGACAACGATACCGCAATCAGCGCTTCGGATATAATTCCGCCACCCGTTCGCGCGGGCTGACAAAGCGCAGCCAGCGGCGGGCCTTGATCTCCCTGACCGAGCGTTCGCTGGCAGCGGCCATCTTCTTTTCCAGCTCGGTGCGCTGCTGCTCCAGTTCACGGACGCGGGCTTCCAGCGCGCGGATCGTGCGGGCATCCTGGGCACGCGGGGCGAGCGCCGCCGCCTGTTCGGCGTTTTTCAGGCGCTTCAGCAGGTTGCCCTTCTCCTGTTCGAGGCGGAGCCGCTGGGCGTCGGCCTCGGCCACCAGCGTCTTCAGCTCCGCCTCGCGCGCATGGCTGTCGCGCAACGCCTCGCGGAGGCGGCCCGCTTCGGTCTCGATCACCTGCAACTGCGCCACGAGCGCCGGGTCGGGCGCGGCGGCGGATTTTCCATCCGGCGGCGGCGTGGCAGCCTTGGCGGCGGCCAGGCGTTTTTCGGCGGCCTGCAACTGCGCCCCAATCTCGGCGCGCTCGGTTTTCTCGGCGGCGAGCGCGGCCTCCAGCGATCTGGCCGCTCCCAGCTGGTCGGTCAGGGCGGCCACGCGCACGGTGAGCGCCTGGTTGTCGCCTTCCAGTTGGGCCCGGACCCGCTGCTCCTTCTGGAGTTGGAGGGTGAGATCCTCGGCGCGGACGGAATTGCGCCCGGCGTCGGCGCGGGCGAGGGCGAGGTCCGTCTCCAATTTGTTCAGGCGGACGATGCTTTCCTCGGTCTGGTGGGCGCGGATGTCTTCGAGCTGTTTCTCGAGTTTGCCCTTGTCCGTGGCGAGTCGTTCGTTCTGCCGCGTGGTGTCGTCGAGTTTCGTCTGAAGTTTCGTGAGCCGCGCGGAAAGGTCGGCGATCTGTTTGCCGCGTTCGGTGTCGGACTTGAGTTCGCCCACCTGTGACTTGAGCGTACGGTTCTCGCCCCGGAGCTGCTTCAGGTCCCCCTCCTGCAACTGCTTCAGCTCGGCCTCCAGGGCGGCCTTTTCCTTCGCCAAAAGGGACCCGCCCTGCTTCTGCGCCTGCAACTGCCGGTTGGCCTCGTCGAGCGCGGCCTGCGCCTCCTCGGCCACGACTTTCTCGACGAGATTTTTGCGCTCGACCTGCTGCTGCGCCAGCGTGGCGACCAGGACTTTGTTGGTCTCCTGCAAGGCGCCGATCCGGTCCACGGCCTGCTGCAGTTCGCGCGGATCAATGGGCACGGGCTGGGCGGTGAGCGCCTCGCGCAGCCTGGCCTCGAGCAGTTTCTTGTCCGCCGCGAGCTGGGTGATCTGCGCGTTGAGGGTGTTGAACTGGGTGAGGACTTCGCCGCTGGGCGCAAGTTCGGGGACCGGGATTCCGGCGGCGGACCCGGCCGGTCTGGCGGCGGGTTCCGGGGCGGCCGGCTCGGCGGGCGGCAGCGCGGCCAGCCGCTCGGCGACATAACGCTGGCGGTAGGCGATCACGCGTTCGTTCCACGCCGGGTAATCGCGGCGCAGCTCGGCGAGCTTCTGCTGCGCGTCGGCGTAGGCGCGGCGGGCCTCACGGACCGAGCCCGAGTCCCGCAGGTTGTCCGCCTGCTGGATCAGGTTGTAGACGACGATGAAATCGTCATCGGCCCCCGCGAGTGCCCGGCTGGCGAGCAGGGCGGACAGGGACAGCAGGGCGGCGAAGCGGAACATGGACCAAGCTATACCCCGGCGGGCGACCAAACGCCAGCCGCAGCGTCACCGGGTGGGCCAAAGGTGAAAACCGGACCCGGTCCGTCTCCCGCCGGGATCCTGCTGTTCAGCGGACGGGACAGGGGATCATGCCGGTGCGGCCCCCGGGATTCAGCCCGAGCCCAGCCGCGCGATGGCTTCGTGGAGGCGCTTCTGGATCTGCTGCTGGCGGGCGGGATCCTTGATGCAGGAGCCGTCGGCCTCGACGACGTAGAAGCTGTCGATGGCCGCGCCCTTTTCGGTCACGATCTTGGCGAGGACCAGGTTCAGCCCCAGGGCGCTGAACTCGGAGGAAAGGGCGAAGAGCAGGCCGACCCGGTCCTCGGTCTCCACGTCGATGATGGTGCGATTGGACGCGGTGGTGTTGTCGAAGCTTATGACGGTCCCGAGCGATTCGCCGCCCACGGCGCGATACAGCGGCTGGTAAACGGGGGCGCGGGCCAGCAGTCTGGCGGGGTCGGCCCCGCGCGCGAGGACCTCGAGCGCGATTTTCTCCAGGCGTTCCCGGGACGCGCCGGAGGGCAGTTTGCCGGTCAGGGCGTCGGTCACAAAGAAGTCGTCCAGCACGATGCCGTCGGCGCGCGTGTAAATTTGCGCGGCCAGGATGTTCAGTCCGGCGGCGGCCAGCGCGCCGGTCAGCTTGGCAAACAGCCCGGTGCGGTCCCAGGTGCAGACATGCAGGCCGGTGTAGCCGCGGTCCGGTTCATCATGCCAGACGAAGACCGGCTCCAGCGCGCGCTCGTCCGCCGTGATCTGCAGGTGCATGAAACGGTGCGCCAG
>JAYTYG010000315.1:0-12579 GCA_043742585.1 Spartobacteria bacterium | reverse complement strand
TGGCCAATTCCTGCAACGAAGTGATCTGGCCGTTGGTGAAAATCACCAAGTTGCCGTCTCCGTGCACATCGCCGCGTTCAACAAACCAAGGCTGGGTGGGCCAGCGATAAGCTCCGCGTTCGCTGTCATCAAATGGCGTTGCGAAATAGTCCAGCCGGGCATTGTCTGGCTTTGACAGATCCGGGTTCATCAACATGTTTTGAACCGTGGGACAGACCCAATTGATCTGGCTCAGGCCATAAGGATCCAACGCAGCCAACCAGCCCTTTATATAGGGTTTGCCATGCACATCCTTAGTCGAAACCTGCGGCCATCGCCCGTGCTCTTGCGTGTAAAGGTTCGCCGCAGCATACAAACTTTGCAGGTTTGTCGAACAGGACATCCGCTGCGCCCGGGCCCGAAAGGCTGAAAAACTCGGGATTAACAGGCATGCCAAAATCCCGATCACCACCATCACCGTGAGCAACTCCAGAAGAGTAAACCCACTGACGCAACGCTGAGAGCGGATTTTCAACATCAAGGTAATTGCCGCAGCAAACTCAAGCCGCCCTACTAGCGGGATGCAGTCACGTTGGCATCCGTGGACTGCTGGAACCCGTCGACCTGAAAAGTTTCGGTCCCTAAGTTTACCGGAGCGCTAGTCCCAGTCGTAGTAGTCGTAGTGCCAGTAGTAGTGGAAGTACCGCTATCCGTCGTAGCGACCGCCAATACCGCCGTCCCTTCGACCCGCGCAGCCGCAGCAAAAGTCGGGTCACTTATGATTGTAGCTCTAATACTGCCGCTTGCAGTCGTTCCCGTAGAATACTTGATGGATGCGTTACCAAAAAATTCATCTTTGATGAAAACATTGTCGGTGGTTGTCGTCTCAACCAGCCCGCTCAAAACCCCGCCCTTGGGATCGATAAGTCCAGTAATGGTCCCGGTAAACGCAGCACCCCGGATAAAGATCAACGCCGCCCCACCAGCAAGGCCGGTCTTCGGCTGACCAAATGAAAACAATCCAATCGACCCCGCGGCCGTTCCGGTAGCCGTGGAATCGGGAATCAACACCCCGGAGTAAGTCCCCATATAGTTTTTAGAACCAGTGGGATAGACGGGGCCTCCGCTGAGTGCCCAAGATTGGGATTGGAGAAACACGAAAGTGACCAGGAGGGAGAGGACCTTCTTCATATTGGATCTGACTTAATGAGGTTTCCAGAGATCGGTCAATAAATTATTATCAGCCACGACATTTGGCTTGGTCGCACCCGCCTTGCCGCTATCCATTAGCGCCCATTTTGCTTTTGAAAACTCCATTCAGCGTCTTCCTCGCGCTCCGCTATCTTAAACCCAAGCGGAACTTCGTTTCGATCATCACCCTGATCTCGATTCTCGGCGTCACTTTAGGCATCACGGTTTTAATCGTCGTCATGTCCGTCATGACCGGATTCAGCCAGGAACTGCGTAAAAAAGTGCTCGGTTTTGACGCGCACATCCTAGTCACAAGTCCCTCTGTGATAAGGGATTGGCGCACGTTGGATGATAAAATCCGGGCCACCCCAGGGGTGATCGCATCCTCCCCGTACGTGCAGGGGCCAGTCCTCGTCGAGTTCCACGGCAAGATCCTCACCCCGCAGGTCCGCGGAATCGATTTCGAACGCGAAAAAGCCGTCACAGATCTCTCCAAATTGAGCTGGATTGGCGACTCCAATATCCAGGGCGACTGCGCGGCGATCGGCACCGCGATGGCGGCCGAGCTGGAGATCAACCTCGGTGATAAACTTCTCATTCAGTCGCCCCGCGACATGAAAGCCATTATCGAGGCGCTCAAGGAGCCCGACTCCGGCGATCAGAAAAAGAAAACTCTCGAAGACATCAAGGAACTCATTCTCCCTCACGAGGTCACCGTCACAGGCATTTTCGAGTCCGGCCGCTTCGTTTACGACTCGAGCTTTGTGCTTGTCCCCGTGAATGTGGCCCAGGAACTCTATGGTCTGGAAGACGGGCTCCATGGCATCTCGGTGCGCACCGATGACCCGGAGCGCGCCGACGTCGTCCAAAAACGGCTGGAAGAGTTTCTTCCGCCCACGCTGGAGGCGCCGACGTGGATGGACCGCAATAGGAGCCAGTTCGAGGCGATCGCCATGGAAGGCGAAGTCATGTTCTTCATATTGCTCTTCATCGTGATCGTGGCGGCGTTCGGGGTGATGAATACGCTGATCACCATCACGGTCCAAAAAACCCGGGAGATCGGGATCATGAAAGCGCTGGGGGCATCGACGGCGCAGATCGTGTGGGTCTTTCTGGCCCAGGGCATGATTGTGGGCTTTTTTGGCAATGTGACTGGCCTCCTCCTCGGCCTGACCTGCGTGCACTGGCGCAATGAATTTAAACAGGCGCTCTCAGTCGCGCTCGGCCGGCCAATTTTCGATCCGAACGTCTATCAGTTCTATCAATTGCCGGCAAAGGTCGTCCCGCACGATGTCGCAGTGATTTGCGCCAGCGCATTCCTCATCTGCTCGCTGGCCGCCCTCATCCCAGCTCTCCTCGCCGCGCGCCTAGATCCCGTGGTCGCACTCCGGCGCGAATAACCGTGGGCGGAGAGGGGCGCATCTCCGATCCTTTGCTCTTAGCGGCAGCAGAGAGAAATTATGAAGGATGAATTATGAAGTATGAAGAAAGAGACGCCTTCGGGCGCCGTTGGAGCCGAGCTTGTAAAGAATCGGAGATGCGCCCGGCGGAGAGCCGCTCCACAGCGCCCCATTGACGCGTCAGTCGCTGCGACTTTAGAGTTTGCAAAGCCCCCAGCAAGCCGGACACCGACCCGCGCGGTTTTTTTTCTTAGCAGCCCATAAATTTCAGCCATGCCTTCATTTGATATTGTCTCCGAAATCGACAAACAGGAAATCGACAACGCCATCAACCAGGCGCGGAAAGAGCTTGCGACCCGGTTCGATTTCAAGAGCAGCACGGCCAGCGTGGAGCTGGACGCGAAAGAAAACAAAATCAAGCTCACGGCCGAAGACGCGAGCCGGCTTAAAAGCCTGAGCGAAATCGTTGTCGCCAAAATCGCCAAGCGCAACATCGACCTGCGGAATATCGAGCGCAAAGATCCCACAATCTCGCCGCTGGGTCACGCCACCCAGGAATTCAAAATCCAGCAGGGGCTCGAAGGCGAAAAGGCCAAGGAAATCACCAAGGCCATCAAAGCGCAGGATTTCAAAGTGCAAAGCACTCTTCAGGAGCGCCAAATCCGGGTGACGGGAAAAAAGCGCGACGATTTACAGGCCGTCATGGGTTTTTTGCGGACCCAGGATTTTGAGGTGGTGCTGGAATTCAAGAACTTCCGCGACTGATAACGGCAACGCAAAGGGTTTAGCGCACGCGACTTAACCCCGGAAATGAAAGCCGCAGGGAACACAGAGAACAAAAAGTCTGAGAGGGTTGCAGTTTAGCTTCCGTTCCCGTTTTCAGGACTTAACGCAGAGACGCGGAGGCGCAGAGAAGAATAGGTGACTCGAAAACGCCCCGCCCGTGCACGCGGAATGGCTTTCGAACGCGCTTCACACCCACTCGCAATTTAGCCAGCCAACCACCCCTGACCGCGACATCCCGCCATCCCGCCATATCCCCACCTCTGCGCCTCCGCGCCTCTGCGTTAAATTCCCCCGCCCCCACGGCGTTAAAACTCCATCAGAGCAGCCGCAGCAACTGATCGATGTCTACGTGGCGTTCGATGAGCGACTGGATCATGTCGATCTTCTCCACGTCGCCCGGCAACGTCTTTACCGTCATTGAGTGAATACTGCTGGCCACCGTATAACTATCCAGCGGCGACGTGATCGTCGGCACCTCCGAGTTGGCAAGCAAATCGAGCACGCTTTGGTGCGGCCGCAAGTCCCCCGAAAGCACCAGCCCCGCGATGGATTGCCCCTCCAAATCACTCAGCGCGCTCGTGGACAGCGCCGCCAAAATCACATCCTCCCGGTCCCCCGGCGTGATGACCAGCGTGCCGGGCTTGAAATACTGCATGACATGGGTGGAATTCATCGCCCCAATAATCACCTTCTGCACGCGCCGCCGCGAACGCGCTTTGCCATTGATAAATTCGCCGCCGATCGTCCGGCAGATCTGCCCCAGCGTGGCATTGGCCAAAAGCGGTTCCTCGGGAATTGCACCGATTAAATTGATCCCCAGGCGAGCGAGGCCGCGCTGGGCGAAATCGCGCACGTACTCGAATTTATCCGGGAGGATTTTATTAAGTAACACGCCAACAACCTCGACCCCTTGTTGATCAAAGAGCGCCTTATTGAGCGCGACTTCGTCAATGGCCCGACCGATCCCGCCCTTGACCACGAGCACCACCTTGCTCTCCAGCAAATGCGCCACCCGCGCATTGGAAAGATCAAAAACCGAGCCGACCCCAGCGTGGCCGGTGCCCTCGATGATCACGAAATCCTTCTCCCAAGCCGCCCGATCAAAAGAGTTCTTAATCCGCCGGACCAGGAACTCGTTATTTTGGTTATCGATATAACGGCGGGTGAAATCGGGCTCCACCGCAATCGGGCTCATCGCCTCCAGCGGAGTATGAACCGCGAAAGTCTGATTCATGAGCACCGAATCCTCGTCCACCCGCTTGCCTTCGATATCCACAAAGCGCTGACCGACCGGCTTGATGAAGCCGATCCGGCCCAGGCGTTTATGCAAAGCCGCAAAAAGCCCCAGCGAAGCAGTCGTCTTTCCGTCGTTTTGCTGTGTCGCCGCTACGAAGATTCGAGGTGTGGTCGTGTTCAATGTTAAATTTATGTGATACTTCCAGGCAGCGCGCCCCCCCATGCAAGGCCGGGCACGAATTGTTTAAAGGTCTGACTCGGTCGGATAAAGCTTCCGATACTCGATGGCCTGCAATCCCAGAATCGCGGCGACCCCCAAAATATCATCCTCCGAAGCGCCGCGCGACATGTCGGCGCAAGGCTTCGAGAGCCCGAGCAGAAACTGGCCGTAAGCTTCCGCCCCAGCTAGATGCTGCACGAGCTTTACACCAATGTTACCGCTGTTGAGATCGGGAAAAATCAGCACATTGGCGCGACCCGCCACCAAACTATGGGGCGCCTTGACCCCGGCAAGATCTGGGAGCAAAGCGGTGTCCGCCTGCAATTCCCCGTCGATTTCCATTTCTATCCCGAGATCCGTGATTTTTTTGCGCGCCAACGCCGTGGCAGCCACCACTTTAGCCGCCGACGGCAATTTGGCGCTACCTTTGGTGGAATAACTCAACATGGCGATCCGGGGTTTAATCCCAGTCAACTGCCGACAGATGATGCCCGTCTGCACCGCGATCGTTGCCAACTGCTCCACGGTTGGATCTGGAATAACCGCACAATCCCCAAAGAACATCACACCACGCTCACCGTAGCGTTTGTTTGAAAGATCCAGCATCATACAACTGGAGATGCTCGTGGTATCCGGCAACGGTTTGATGAGCTGAATCAGTGGTCGCAGCGTGCTGCTCTTTGTCTCACTCGCCCCGGTGACAACACCGTCGACCTGGGCGTTCTGCACCATCATCGCCGCAAAATAATTCGGCTGGATCAAAATCTCCCGCGCTTCTTTATGCCCCATGTCCCGGTAACGCTTGAAGCGTTCCAAGCGCTCGATCAGCATCGGCAGATCCGTCGCCGTTTCCGGATCGATGATTCCGACGTGATCGAGGTCGATCTTCTCCGCCAAAGCCACCCGTTCCACCTCATCCCTGCGGCCCAGCACGATCGGGGCGCCGAGCTGGAGTTTGGCGAAACGCGACGCAGCGCGCAACACCCTGGGCTCTGTGCCTTCAGGAAAAACAATCCGCTTCGGATGCCGCTTCAACTTCTGAAAGACGGAATCAATAAATCTCATGTGCAGAGTGTCGGAAAGTCATCCAAGGGTGACGAGGCAAAAAGCGTCTCGCCGCTCACACTTGCGCCTAGCCCTTTGCGGTTTTGCCTTTTGCAGGCTGCATACTCCGTGCATCCCTGCCATTACTTTAACGCAGAGGCGCAGACGCAGAGAATTAAAGGAAAGGCTGCAACCCGATATCTGCCGTCTCTGCATCTCTCTCATCTCTGCCGTCTGCGCCTCTCTGCGTTACATCCCTTTTTCACATGCCGCTCGCCGACTACCACATCCACACTCCGCTCTGCCGCCACGCCACCGGCTGGCCCGTGGACCTGGCCCAACGCGCAGTGCACTTGGGCTTCGATGAAATTGGCTTTGCCGATCACAATCCCATGCCCGCGCTTTTTGACGACTGGCGCATGCTTTTCGACGAGCTCCCTCAGTATCTCGACTCCATCGCCCAGGCCCGCTCCCAATTCCCTCAACTCAATATCCGGCTCGGGCTCGAATGCGATTTTCTGCCCGGCCAGGAGGCTTGGATCGAAAAACTCGCCACTCTGGCCGATTGGGATTTCCTCATCGGCAGCGTCCATTACCTGCCCGAAGGCTGGGAGGTCGATCACCCCAAATACATCGGCCGCCACGCCGGCGCCGCCGAAGAAATTTGGACCAGCTACTGGAAAACCTACGAACGCTGTATTCGCAGCGGCCTCTTTGATTTCGTGGCGCATCCGGATCTCCCAAAAAAATTCGGGTTTCGGCCCGAGGGCGATCTGCGGCGATTTTACGAACCCAGCATCCAGGCGCTGGCCGAGTGCGACTTGGCCTTTGAGATCAACACCGCGGGTTTGCGCAAGGATTGCCGGGAACTCTACCCCGCCCGCCAGTTTTTAGAGCTCGCGCATGAGGCCGGCGTGCCGCTGCTGATTAATTCCGATGCCCACGCCATCGAAGAGCTCGGCGCAGGCTTTCCCGATGCCCTGACACTGGCACGCGAGGTCGGCTACAAATCCGTGGCCCGCTTCGCCAATCGCCAGCGCCTCTGCGTCCCACTCGACTGAGCCCGGCCGCCGCGCGCATTTCCACCGCCATGAAGCTGCGTATCCGCCGCCAAACCCTGGAATTTCCCAGGCGCCCCATGGTCATGGGCATCCTCAACCTGGGCGCCGACTCGTTTTCAGGCGACGGCATCGTCGAGATCGACCGGGCCGTGATCCGCGCCGAGGAGATGGTGGCCCAAGGCGCCGACATCATCGACATCGGGGCCGAAAGCGCCCGCACCAATCGGCCAGCAGTCAGCGAACAGGCGGAAATCGACCAGCTCTGCGCCTTTCTGGAAGCCTGGAAATCCCCCACCCTGCTTTCCATCAACACCTGGCGCCCAGCCGTCGCCCGGGCCGCGCTCGCCATCGGCGGCGATCTGCTCAACGACATCAGCGCGCTGCCGACCGACGAAAACGCCCGGATCTGCGCCCAAACCGGGGCCGCGCTCCTCATCATGCACAGCATCGGGGAACCCAAAATCGCGCACACCCATGTCGCCTACGACGACGTCATGGAGCGGCTGGAAACCTTTTTCACCGATAAACTGGCCCTCGCGCTCGCCGCCGGGCTGTCTCCCGAGGCCATCGTGCTCGATCCCGGCATCGATTTTGCCAAGCAACGCGAGGATAACATCCGGATTTATCGCGAGCTCTATCGTCTCACAAAGTTTCAAAGGCCAATCCTCCTCCCAGTCTCCCGGAAAACGCTCATCGGCGACGTGCTCGGACTGCAAAACCCCGCCGACCGCGACGCCGGCACGGCCGCCTGCATCGTCCACGGGATCCGGAATGGAGCCTCGATTTTCCGAGTCCACAACGTGCGCGCCGCTGCGCAAACGGTTCGAATCATCGAAGCCGTCAGCGGCTGAAGTGCGCACCTTGCAGGCGCGATGCAGGCGCGATCATTTAACCGAAAAGATCACAAGGCGCAGAGGCGCGGAGAACTGTAAATGGCGGAACCTAAAGTGTGTGTTCCGTCTATTCGGGACATTCGTTTCCCCTCTCTGATGGCTCTGCGTTAAATTCCCTGTCCCCTCGCTGCGGCTTTGCGTTTAACGCAAGATCGCAGAGACTAAAAATCCAAAGATTCTTTGTGCTCTTTGTGTTCTCTGCGGCTTTCCTTTCCGGGATTAACTCCGCTACACCCGCACCGGGATCTGACGCTCGGCCAAATAGCGCTTTACATCGCCAACGGTGTATTCGCCGAAGTGAAAAATACTCGCCGCCAACACGGCATCCGCCTTGCCCACGAGCAGCACCTCCGAGAGATGCGCCAGCGTGCCCGCGCCGCCGCTGGCCACCACCGGCACCCCCACCAGCTCACTGATCCGCCGGGTAATGACCAGATCATATCCAGCCTTGGTCCCATCGGCATCGATCGAGTTAAGCACAATCTCACCCGCCCCGAGCGCATACACCCGCTCAGCCCATTCCACGGCATCGAGTCCGGTGGATTGGCGACCGCCGTGACTGAAAACTTCCCAGCGATCCGGCGCCACCTTTTTGGCATCGATCGACACAACGATACATTGGCTGCCGAAACGTTCGGCGCCAGCGGTGATCAACTCCGGCGTCTGCAAGGCGCTCGAGTTGATGCTAATTTTATCGGCCCCGGCGTGCAGCATCGTATGCATGTCCTCGGTGGTGCGAATCCCGCCGCCCACGGTCAACGGCATGAAACAACGTTCGGCGGTGCGCTTGATGACATCGATCATGGTTCCCCGGCCGTGCGCACTGGCGGTGATATCGAAAAAAACCATCTCATCGGCGCCCTGCTCATTATAACGCACCGCCAACTCCACCGGATCCCCCACATTGCGCAAACCGCCGTCCTCGGCGCGGCCGAACTGGACGCCGCGGGTGACTTTTCCGTCGTGAACATCGAGACAGGGAATGACGCGTTTAGTGAGCATGAAAAAAGGGAGTAATGACAAATTCGCGACGATAAACCATCGGAGAACGTCCTGAATTTGTATAGTGGCCGCTGGAAAAGGGAGAAACTGGTTGACGGACCCGAAACCGAGTCCTAAGCGTGGCGGCTGTTTTTAAGGGCATAACCAAGCAAGTAACAGCGAATCATTTATGGGCAAAAATATCAGCGATCAAACTGCTTCTTCCTCCACCCGCAGCACAAAGGTAAAGAAGACCGCAGCCTTCTCCCTTTCTCAGGAACCCAGCTTCGTCGCTCAACCGCCCCAACCGCCCCAACCGCCCTTGGCCGACGTACATAAATACGAAGCCGCCCCGGCGCAAGAACTCCCCGCCCCCACGCCCTGCGCCCCTGCCTACGAGGATCTGGGCGCGCTCCCCGCCACCTACAACGAAGACTCTTTGTTCCTCGTCGCCCGCGATCCCCGCTGGCTCTTTTGCTACTGGGACTTCAACTGGACCCAATACCCAGCCCCACAGCATCGCTACAATGTCGCCCAGTTTTTCCTGAAAATCCGCACTGCCCGCGGCGCCGAAGAAAGCACCGTCGAGATCAAGCCAGAAGCCCGCAATTGGTATGTCCCCGTCAGCTTGCCTGACACCGCCTACATCGCGGAACTCGGGTTCTTTGAAAAAAACGGCGCCTGGCACCAAATCGCCCAATCGGATTCCGCCACCACTCCGCCCGACGCCCTGGCCGAAGATGCGGCTGCGGATTTTGCCACCGTGCCCGCGCACCTGGCGTTTGAGCGGCTCCTGGAGCTGGTCTCCGAGCACATGCACGCAGGCGAATCCCTGCTCCAAGCCGTCTCGCGCATCACCGGGGAAGGCCGCGAAATCGCCTTTTCAGCCGGCCAAGCCCCCGGCTGGACCGACCAACAGCGCGCCTTGCTGGCCGCATTGCTGGGCACCAACCTCGTCGATCGCATCGGGATGGGCTCGGATCAAATCGATCAGCTCCTCCGCAAACAACTCACCGAAAAACTCCAAAGCGAGAGCGCCAGCGAGTTGGCCGCAAAATCCTACGAAAAACTCGGCCCAGGCGGCAGCAATCTCTTCAGCGGATCGCTCTTTAGCGGCTCTCTCTTCAGCGGCGTCAGCAGTTGGGGCTCCAGTTGGAGCGCCCAACCCTTCAGCGTCCGGCGCGAACGCGGGTTCTACATGCACGTCAATGCGGAGATCATCTTTTACGGGGGCACACATCCCGACGCCACCGTTTGGATTGAAGGCAAACCCATCGCGCTCAAGCCCGACGGCACGTTCCGCTATCACTTCACACTACCGGACGGCGACTTCGTCATTCCGATCGTTGCGCAATCGCCCGATAAAGTCGAACAACGCTCTGCGACACTCAGCTTCACCCGCGGCACCGCACGCACCGGCGACGTCGCCAGCACCGCCCAACCCGCCGAGCTCTCACCGCTCGTCAGCCGACGTTGAACGCCTGAAAACGGCGCGGCTGCCCGCCACAGCGCCCCCCCGCCGCCGCAGCCGTCCCTTTTTTCTGCGGCTCCGCGTTAAATCCTTATTCCATCAGCATTCGGCACAACGTCTGAGGATTTAACGCAAAGGATCTCAGGTCGCACCGTTGGCGCTGGGCCACGGCTGCGACTTACGCCCCAACCCATCAGCCATCCAAGGGGTTCCCCGAATAGTTGCCAACACGGCTTGGATCATCCGTTTTCAATTCGGTCAGATCCCTCCAGTTTCAGATTCGCCCCTGCACTGATGGAGTAGGGACTTAACGCGCTACTGATGGAATAAGGACTTAACTCAGAGGCGCGGAGGCTCAGAGAAACATAGGGGCCGATGCGAGCCAATGGCCGCGTGACTTCGGGGGCTCGCTGCGTTTCGAATCGCACGGTTTTTTACTTAGTTTTTTAGAGCGGTATTCATTGTGCCGCACCAGTAAGCGGTCGCCAGCCACAACTCGCGGGTCTTGCCGGTGGCGGCAGCGGCAACCAAAGTCGCCGCCAAACCGAGACTCAAAATAACAGGGGTTTTCCGCAGACAAATTGGCGGGAAACACCATCCTTCTACATCCGATGCCTTGGAGTTTTTGGACTCGGCGGGGGGGGTGGGCACCCGAGGTTTTCCCGAAGGCCTTCCGAGACATGGGCAAATTCGCCTCGCAATCGCTTTGCCTGGACGGCATTTCCCAGCGCGAGCGACGTGGCATAAGGCCCACGATAAACCATCTCAAGGAGATCTATGTGTTCGTCCCTCATAAATGGCGCTGCTAGTTCAGGCCGAAACTCCTGTTCGCCACGCGCGGCCACCGCTGCTATCCGCAACAAATCCTTCGCGTCTTTCTCTCCTTTCGCGCTCCCTTTGCGATCCAGAAACGCCTCCAGCTTCAATACGAGAAGATGCTCCAGAGCGGCTACTCGAATCCCCTCATACACCACAGAATAGCCAGCCACCATGTCATACGGAACGATTAGTGAGGATTGCCGCTCGGTGTAGATGTCGAACTCAAAACCCGCTTTAATCATCTGGTGCTTACTCAAGCGCCTGTTCGGGGTGACTTCTTCGATGTCTCGAAGATCAGCCATGTCAGCGAGTGAAATATAGAAGTCAGCATCATGCGTGAATTCAGCTAAAACCCTGGTTTCATCCAGATTCATTGCGTGAAGGTAAACAGCGATGCCTTCGCTTCGATGATCAGCTTCAGCACGCCGGACCTTTCTACCATCACTGTATGGAACCGCACACCAACTATGGCGGCCGAAACTCGAACGTTTCCACATCGTTCTCGAGATCGACAGCTTGAAGATGAAGGGCCTCGCCCCAGTCCCCGGCACGGGTTGAGGCTAGTGTTCCATCGGACGAATGGCCGGCCCTGTCACACTGCGCACCGACGCTGGCGACGAAGATCTCGATCTGACCGAGTTCGAAGCGCGCCTCCAGCAAGGGGAGATCTCCCCTCAGAGTCTCGTGCGTTTACCTGCGGTGACCGGCAATCACTTCGTGCCGGCATGTGAGCTTGAGCTCTACCAACGCCTTCATCAGCCGCGCCGCGCCTACTTCCGCCGGGCTTTTTCGGTGAGCCGGTTTCCCTGGCTGACCTCGGGGCTGATCCTCATCAATGTGGCTGTCTTCCTGGCGACGGCCGAGAACGGCGAGCTGGGGTTGGACGCGATGGTGCGCAGCGGCGCGAAGGTGGGGCCGCTGATCTTCGACCTGGGCGAGGTGTGGCGGCTCTTCACCGCCAACTTCCTGCACCACGATGCAGTCCACATCGGCCTCAACATGTTCGTGCTCTTCAACGTGGGCGGGGTGCTGGAGAACACCTACCGCACGCTCGACTACCTCTGGCTGCTGGTCTTCACCGGCATCGCCACGATGACGACCTCGCTGTTCCTCAATGACGCGATCACCGTGGGCGCCTCGGGGATGGTGTTCGGTTGCCTGGGCGGGGTGCTCGCGTTCGGCCTCAAATACCGCAGCCTGTTGCCGCCCTCGTACCGAAGCTTGCTGGGGGACGCTGCGATCCCCACGGTGCTCGGGCTGTTGTTGATCGGGATCACCTCGCAGGGCGTCGACAACTGGGCGCACGTGGGGGGGCTGGTCGCAGGCATCGCCACGGGCGCGTTGATGCGGCCCCGCTTACTGGCCGATGCACGGCCGCTCTGGTGGGAGCCTGCGTTGCGCGCGGCTCCATCGCTGGCGGTGTTGGTCGTCGTCTTCCTGGGCGAGTCGCTCTTCTTTGGCCAGTTTCTCCCGCGCTTTCGAACGGAGCGCTCGGAGG
>JAYTYG010000314.1:0-6323 GCA_043742585.1 Spartobacteria bacterium | reverse complement strand
GTTCCAGACGGTGACATCTTTGCCCAGTTGCTGGAGGCAAAACGCCATGGCCAGCTCGCAGCCGAGGGCATCCCCGTCAGGGCGTAAGTGGCTGAGGATGAGGAAGCGGTTGCGCGTGCGCAGGACTTCGGCGATTTCTTCGAGACGGCAGTTTGTTCTCATCAAAGAGGGTAGGGGAGCGCTCTGGGAAATCCGGAGGCTCGCCAGCGTTAAGGTTGCAAGGCGCGCCGCCTTAGGACGGGGCTGCGCCTGAGTGCCTTCTTTCGCGAATGCCCGATTGCTTTATGGGGCGTCGGGTTTGTTGTCCACGCTGTCCATGTATTCCTCTGGCGGCAGCGGTTCGAGTTCGCCCATGATATTCAGGACGCGGCTGCCGCGTTCCATCGCTTCATCGATCTTGAAATGTAGATGCGGCGTGAATTTGAGGGTCACCCGTTTGGAGAGCGATTGCTGCAGGCTGGAGCGCTTGGCGTGCAATTTCGCCATGTCGCTGTGCTGCGCCTCGGCATCGCCTATGAAGCTGATGTAGATGTGCGCGTGCTTGAGGTCCGGTGTGATGTCCACCTGCTGGAGGGTCACCAGTTTGGAGTCAAACCGCATTTCGCGATTTACAATTTCTCCAAGCTCACGCCGGATGAGTTCGTTGACTCGTTCGAGACGATGTTTCATACGCTAGTATCGGGGGTCGACCGATGAAGATCGAGAGCTTGTTTCGCTCCCGATCTTCAATTTTGACGGGCCAACCAGTTTCGGCTCTAGAGCTTTTGTGGCACCTTCTCGAGCGTGTAACACTCGATGATGTCGCCGGGTTCGTATTCGGTGAAGTCGCCCAGTTTGATACCGCATTCCAAACCGCTGCGCACTTCTTTGACGTCTTCGGTAAAGCGCCGCAACGTGGACAAGCCGCCATCGAAAATGGGTTGGCGTCCGCGGAGCACGCGGGCACGGCCTGCGCGTGCGATCCGGCCATCGGTGACCAAGCTGCCGGCGACCAATCCCTTGGAGAGATCGAACACTTTCTTGACTTCGGCATGCCCAATGACGGTCTCGCGATTCTCGGGTTCGAGCATGCCTGCCATGGCCTCTTTGACCTGGTCGAGCAGCTCGTAAATGATCGAGTAAAGCTTGATCTGCGCCCCTTCACGCCGCGCGGTGTTGGCCGCGCTCGTCTCGGTCTTGACGTTGAACCCCACCACAATCGCACTGGATGCGGTGGCCAGGAGCACGTCGGACTCGGTGATCGGGCCGACTGCGGCGTGGAGGATGTTGAGGTCGATCTTCCGACTCTCAATCTGGCGCAGTGAGTTAACCACCGCTTCGCAGGATCCTTGCACGTCGGTCTTGAGAATGAGGTTGAGCACGGGCCGTTTCCCGGCTGCCAGGCTTTCAAACAAATTCTCCAGCGTCGCCCGATGCGGCGTCGCCAGTTTATGCAGACGCATGTCCGCAAGCCGGTCCTCGCTCAGCGCCGTGGCTGCACGCTCGTTCTCCATGATCACCAGCTCATCGCCAGCATTCGGGAGACCCGAGAAGCCGAGGACTTTACACGGAGTGGACGGGCCGGCGCTCTTGATGGGCTTATTGAGGTCATCCATGAGCAGCTTCACCTTGCCGCTGTAGTTGCCGCAGATAAACGCGTCGCCGACTTTCAGTGTGCCCATGCGCACGATGATCGTGGCGGTCGGGCCTCGGCCCTGTTCGATTTGGGCTTCGATGACCGTGCCGCGCGCATTGGCTTGAGCGCTGGCTTGAAGTTCGGAGACCTCGGCGACCAGGAGGATGCTTTCCAGAAGTTTGTCGACGCCGATGCCTTTGACGGCTGAGACCGGGCAGACGATGGTTTCGCCACCCCAATCTTCGGGTGCCAGACCCTTCTCCTGAAGCTGGCCCTTGACCTTGTCGAGGTTTGCCCCTGGCACGTCGATTTTAGTAATCGCCACCACGATTTGAACCTTGGCCGCCTTGGCGTGGTTCATGGCTTCGATGGTCTGCGGCATCAATCCGTCATCGGCCGCCACTACAAGTACGACGATGTCCGTGACGCTCGCGCCACGCGCCCGCATCGCGGTAAACGCGGCGTGGCCCGGGGTGTCCAAAAAGGTAATCGGATGCCCATTGTGGTTGACCGCGTAAGCACCGATGTGCTGCGTGATTCCACCCGCTTCGCCTGCCGCCACCCGCGCCTTGCGGATCGCATCCATGAGCGTCGTCTTTCCGTGATCAACGTGGCCCATGAACGTCACGATCGGAGCGCGCGTCTTGAGTTCGTCGGCCTTGGGCTTTTCTGGCACCTTGGGCGGCTCGACGATTTTCTCCACGACCTTATGGACGCCGCCGCCTTCCTTGCGTTTTTCGCGTTCGAAAGTGAACCCGTGCTTGGAGCAGACTTTGACGGCCATCTCGCCATCAATCGCCTGATTGATGGCCGCGAAGATGTTCATCTCCATCAAATCGCTGATGATGACAAAGGGCTTGAGTCCCATCTGGGCCGCCAGCTCTTTGACGATGATCGGAGGCTTGATGTGGATGACCTTGTTGTCCGTCTTCACCACTTCTTCCACCACCTCGGGCTGCACCACAGCCTCCACCACCTCGGGTTCCGGCTCGGGCTCTGGTTCCGGTTCCGGCTCCCTCACAGGCTCCGGTTGGAGGATGCGCGAGATCGTCGGCAACGCCACGAAGGGCTTGCTCCCGGGCGATGCTGCCTTGCGTTCGCGCGAGCGCTTGGGTTTCTCGTCGATGAGCGAGATCGCCTCCTTCGGCTCGGGCCTGGGTGCTGCGGGTTCGTCGGTCGCCTTACCCTTGCCGGCTGGCTTCGTGCCCGCTCCTGCCTCCGCCGGTTTGGTGGCGGTGATTTTCTTGAAAGCGGTTTTTACTGCGGTCGTCTTGGTTGCCATTAAAAATGTCCCTATAAATCGAATTCATGGCGCCTACTGAGCGGGAGCCAGGCTCTTGTCGTGTGCGCGCTTTGCCGCGGCATGAATCGCATCGGCTTTTTCCAGCTCGATGCCGATCGCCTCGGCGATGTCCTGTGGTTCGACGTCGATGAGCGTGTCGAGACTCGCCATCCCGCCTTTGACCAGCAATGTCGCAGTGGGTTGATCAATTTCAAGGGCTTCTGCCAGCGCCTTGGCGGCGTTCTGCACCCGTGACTCGAAGACTTGCGCGGCGGATTCGTCTTTTTCGATGTTGATATCCCAACCCGTCAGCCGCGAGGTGAGCCGCGCGTTCTGGCCACGCTTGCCAATCGCCAGCGAGAGCTGATCTTCATCGACTCGGATCTGGATCGCTTTGCGCGTCTCATCCAGCGTCACGCTCTTCACCTTGGCCGGCTTCAGCGCTTCAAGCACGAATTCCTTGATGTCTGCGCTCCAGCGGATGATGTCCACTTTCTCGTTGTTCAACTCACGCACGATGTTCTTTACCCGCGACCCGCGCATCCCCACGCACGCTCCTACGGGATCGATTTTATCGTTCGCGCTGAACACCGCAATCTTCGTCCGGAATCCCGCTTCCCGGGCGATCCCTTTGATCTCCACGGTGCGGTCGGCGATTTCGCTCACTTCCATCTCAAATAGCCGACGCACAAAGTTCGGGTGACTCCGCGAGATGATGATCTCCGGGCCGCGTGCCCCATTTTCCACTGCCACAACGTAGGCGCGAATCCGGTCGCCGATATTGTAGTCTTCGGTCTGCACCCGCTCGCGCGATGGCATGGTGGCTTCAAATTTACTGAGGTCGATGATCACGTCCGAACGCTCGAACCGGCGCACCGTCCCGCTGACGATTTCCCCTGCGCGATCCTTGAACTCGTCGTAGATCATCTCTTTTTCCGCCTGCCGGATGCGTTGCATCATGGCTTGCTTGGCGGTTTGCGCGGCGATCCGGCCGAAGTTCTTCGGGGTGACCTCAACCTCCACTTCCTCGCCGATCTGCGCCTCGGGCTTGATCTTTTTTGCCGCCGTCAGGCTGATTTCGTCGTGTTTGCTCACCACTTTTTCCACCACGATGAGCTTGGCCACCGCTCGGATCTCGCCGGTCTTGGGATCGATTTCGCAACGCAGATCCCGGCCTGCTTCAACCGTTTTCTTGGCTGCAGAAACCAGCGCGCTCTGCACAGCTTCAACCAATACCTCGCGCTTGATACCTTTCTCGCGCTCAAGGTAGTCCAACATTGCAATAAATTCGGCGTTCATAAATTAGGCGCAGTATCAGGGGACAAAAAAAAGTGGGGGTGTGAATCCCACTTCTTCGCCACAGAATGCTGCGGGACTGTAGTGGTGCCCGGTCTCTGCGTCAAGGTGAGAAACCCCACTGTATTAACCGTCCGCAGCCACATCTTTTTTGGGGAATTATGAAGGATGAATTATGAATTATGAAGGAAGACGGATGGAGTGACGGCTGCCTTCGGGCCTGGCGCTTCCTGCGTTCGCCGAATCTTCATCCTTCATCATTCATAATTTCATCATTCCTTCCCCTATTGTGGCGCCCGACTTTTAATCTGCGTAAGCAGTCCTTGCGCGAAATCCCGCTGTTCCTCGGATAACTCCGGGTCCTTCAGCGCTTTGGTAAACTCCTCGATGGCCGGTTGCGCATCGCCTTTTGATGCATACGCTTGCCCAAGGTAAATTTGATAGCCGGAGACCGCGCGCCCGCCTTCTGTGCCCAGCGCGATGAGCCGGTTGAGCGCCGCGGCTTCATCCCCGTAGGCGTGTCTCTGATGGGCAATCTTTGCGTGATAGAAAAGCAGGTTCGGCTCGTCTGGGGTCGCTTGAATCAGCTTTTTTGACGCCACGAGCGCTTCCTCGAATCTTTTTGTAGAATAATAGATCTGGGATTCGGACGCCAGCGCCGGCCGGAAGTCCGGGTCGATCGCGAGCGCGTGCTTGGCGTGTTTTAGGGCGAGGTTCCATTCGCCGCGGTTGATGTGGTAATTCGCCAGCGCCCCGAGCACTTCGAGCGATTCTGGGTCGAGCACCGCCCCTTGATCGAGCAGCTCCTTGGCGCTAGGCGCTAGGCGCAGCGCGAGCAATTTGGTGCCGCATAGGCCCAGAAAAGTCGCCTCATCGGTTCGCGACGAGAAGCGCGCCCGGATCGGTTTTAAATCGCTCGGTTGCCACGGCGTCACTTGGCCTCTTTTGAAAATCAGACTCGTATGATCCAGGTAAGTGAGCGTCCAGTCCTTGGTGTCCAGAAGATGCTCGAGCAGGGGATGATATTGGCTGGGGTCGCCGACGAAGAGCAACGTGTCGAACCGGTAATCGCGATCGAGTCGGCGGAAGAGTTTACTGCTTTGCACCGCTTGCGCCAAATTCCGGGTGCGCTCGGAGTGCTCCGGCTTATCCTCCGCTCTCAATAGGTCGGGGCGCTTGCTGAGAAGCCATGGCCGGGCTGGGCCATTGAAATAGAGCGATTGAGAATGCACGGCGGCAAGTGCGAGGTTGGGCGTGAGCAGCAGCGGATTGGGGGCTGGTTTGCGGTGAACCAAAGTCCAGGAACTCCACATTAACCCCAAGCCTAAGAGGATGCTGGCAGCTAAAACTCCCCGGGCCTTGCCGGAAATGGATGTGAATCTGTGGGCGCGCATAAGATGAAAATGAATAATACGCGAAGATTTCCTTGCGTCACCATCGGCTCTCGACTATTTACAGCGCTCCCTTACGGGAAACCGGGTTGGTAGCTCAATGGTAGAGCAGCGCCCTTTTAAGGCGTTGGTTGCGAGTTCGAGTCTCGCCCAACCCACTTCCTCCAATTCGGGTGGAAGTGGGTGCGGTTGAGGAGTTTGCAAGGGGTCGAGAGATGGCGCTTTTGAGGCTTTTGGCGATGCGCTGTAACAAATTGACTCTCATGTTCTCCCCTTAAGGTCCCCATGTTCCCAGGGGATTTGTTACATTGATTTGTTACAGCGGGGCGTGATGATCGGGGATGCAAAAAGATCCAGGTCTTAAAGGGATTTTCCTGAGAGGGGAAACTTACTGGCTGAGCTTTCCTATGAAAAATGGGCATCGCCATCCTTCGATCACGCTTGAGACTAAGGACCTCGCGGAGGCAATTGCCAGAGCGGCAGAGGCACGCGCAAACCCTGTCCTGGCCCCTGTGGACACAATGACCGCCGAGATGGAAGCTCATTTGGCCTACATGACCAATCCGAAACGCAAGCGCTACAGCCGAGCGACCGCTAAAAGCAAGCAGAACTCCCTCAAGGCCCTTATTTCCTATCTTCCCTCCTCTGCGCCGGCTGAAACCGGCCCAACGCGGCCGCAGACCCCTACGCTCGCGGACTCGCTGCGGGGCGGGCTCGGGCTACGGTTTGCGGCGGGGCG
>JAYTYG010000313.1:0-9153 GCA_043742585.1 Spartobacteria bacterium | reverse complement strand
CGCTGCGGGCGTAGGGCTCATGCTCTATTTTTCCGCAGACCCGCTCTATCAGGCGCAGGAGTGGACGGCCCGCTCGCGCTACCGGGAATACGATGCGTTGATCAAGGAGATCGCCCGCAAACGCGGCGTGGATCCCCGCCTGATCAAGGCCATGGTCTGGCGCGAAAGTGCTTTTTATCCCGATAAAGTCGGCACCAGCGGCGAGCGCGGCCTGATGCAGGTCGGCGAAGCTGCGGCGACCGACTGGGCTAAGGCGGAGAAGATTGAGACCTTCGTCGCCACCGATCTTTTTGACGCGAAGACAAATCTGGAAGTCGGGATCTGGTATTTTTCAAAGGCCCTGGAGCGCTGGAAATCCAAGCCCGATCCACTCCCCTTCGCCCTGGCAGAATACAACGCCGGTCGGAAACGGGTGGACCGCTGGGTGGCTGCCACGAACATGGGCGCGCAAGCCAATGCGGAGGATTTGCTGGGGGTCATGGATTTCCCCACCACCCGCCGCTACATCGAGTCGATCACCGCGCGTTACCATTTCTACCGGGACCGCGGCCGCATGTAACCTCCACCCGGAAATGACAGCCGCAGAGAACACAGGAGACACAAAGAAAAACATCGGGAGCAGATCCTGCCCCCAGCACCGCCAACATTGCGCGATTAAACACCTGACTTTTTTTGTGTTCTTTGCGCTCCCTGTTGCAAATCTTTCTTCCCCTCAATCAGCGGCGGGATTTTAACGCAGAGATGGGGAAATGGCGGACGGGGACGGATGCGTTGGGCCAGATGCCGTTTGAACCGACAATATTTGAGCCGGCAATGTTTCCGCCCCATACCTGCGGTGCTGTCCCAGCCTTGTCTCCGCGCCTCCGCGGCTCTGCGTTACATAAAAGAAGCCGGTGCTGGGGCTAACCCAGCACCGGCTTTTTACAAACTCTGCGGTCGGATTAAACGGCTTTCTCGCCCGTCTCTTCCGTGCGAATCCGCACCGCTTCTTCCACCGGGGAGATGAAGATTTTGCCATCGCCGATTTTGCCGGTCTTGGCCGCTTTAAGGATCGCCGCCGTGGCGCCTTCCACCAAGGCGTCGGAAAGGACGACCTCGATTTTTATCTTCGGCAGAAAATCCACCGTATACTCACTGCCACGGTAGATCTCGGTGTGGCCCTTTTGACGGCCAAACCCTTTGACTTCGCTCACTGTCATCCCCTCGATGCCGAGGTCGGCGAGGGCGTCTTTCACTTCCTCCAATTTGAAGGGCTTAATGATCGCTTCGATTTTTTTCATGTGTGTTGGGAATTATCCGGCCGCGCCGCCAAACCAACAGCGGCCCGGCCAGAATTTGAATCAAGTGTCCGAGTATGGGAACAAACGTTTAGATCACGTATCCTTCTTCGCCGTGTTCGGTCACGTCGAGCCCCAAAGCTTCGACTTCAGGTGTGGGCCGAAGACCCATGACGACTTTAAGCACGAGTGCGATGACCGTGGTCGCCACGATTGAGATGACCAAAGTGAGCAGAACCGCTTTGACCTGGGTGCCGAGCAAGCCACCTTCAGCGACCAGCTTGGCCAGGCCGTTGGCCTTGGTCACTGCGGTCTCCGCGATGTTTGAGTTCACAGTGTTCGTCGCCAAAACGCCCGTCAACAGCGCCCCGAGCGTGCCGCCCACTGCATGCACACCGAAGGTGTCCAACGCGTCATCGTAGCCGAGCATGCCCTTGAGATACATCACCGCAAAGTAAGGGACGACGGCAGCCGACACACCAATGATCATGGCGCCGGTGGCGCTCACAAATCCGCAAGCCGGGGTGATTACCACCAAGCCCGCCACGATGCCGGAGCAGAAGCCGAGGATGGAGGGATGGCCCTTGAGCGCCCATTCGATCATGGCCCAGACGAAACCGGCGGTTGCTGCGGCCAGCGTCGTGGTCATGAACGCATTGGCGGCGACACCGTCAGCAGCGACCGCCGAGCCGGCGTTAAAGCCATACCAACCCACCCAGAGCATGCCAGTGCCGACCATACAAAGCACCATGCTGTGCGGCGCCATCTTGTCTTTGCCGTAGCCGAGCCGTTTACCGAGGATCAAGCAAAGGATCAAAGCCGACCAGCCCGAGGTCATGTGCACCACAGTGCCGCCCGCGAAATCGATGGCGGCGATCTTGGCGTCGGCATTCCAGACACCGTTCATGAGGCCCGTAGCGCCCCAAACCATGTGTGCCATTGGGATATAAACCACGAACATCCAAATGGTGATGAACGCCAGAATGGCCGAAAACTTCATGCGCTCAGCGATCGCGCCGACGATCAACGCCGGGGTAATGATCGCAAACATCAGTTGATACATTGCGAATACGTTTTCGGAGACCCAGTAGCTGTAGTTGCCATTCGGAACCGAGGTGATTCCGGTCATGAAAAAGAACTCTTTGCCGCCCAGGAAAGCGCCAAGACCAGTGTCTTTAAAGCCTGTTCCGAAGACGAGGCTATAACCGCAGGCCCACCAGATGATGGTGACCAAACCCGAACACGCCAGACATTGGGCGCAAACGCTCAGCACGTTCTTCTTGCGCACCAAACCGCCGTAAAAAAGCGCCAGGCCGGGCAGTGTCATGAAAAGCACCAGCGCGGTGCAGATCATCATGAACCCGTTGTGGCCAGGTCCGGGCACGCCTGTCGCGGAGGTTTTCAGGCCCTCAGGAATTTTGCCGTCCTTGTCCTTGATCGCAGCGCTCGGATCCGCGTTCTGGAAGTAAGCTTCCATCGTCGCCACGCGTTGCTCCATCGTTGGCGTTGGGGCGGCGGCTGGCGCGGTCGCCGGGGCTGCTGCGGCAGGAGCGGCTGCTGCGGGCTCCTGCGCGGAGATCGCGCCTCCGAGCGTCGCCCAAGAAAGCGCCGCCGCGAGGGCGATGGTAAAGAGTTGATGCGTTCGTTTCATTCAGTTTTTCGGGTGGGTCTCTTAGGTTTTCGTGGAAGGCTTTACCGCATCGTTTGCCCGGCTTTTCCACTTGGAAAAAAATCAGGTCGACGCCGACGGCCCCGGTCGCGGGAGCCATTAGCATCCGCTGTGCCAGACGCTTTTTTTCTCATTTTACAGAGAACACGCCCCGCCCACCCCCGGGCACCATGGATAAAAAGCGCCACCTCGCGCGCCAGTGGCAATTAAACGCCAGCTTTGGCCATTTCCCCATCTGTGACGAAGAGCCATAGGATGACGGTTTGGCCCTGTCTGCCATTTATGAAAATTGGCCAAACTCCAGTTACGCCGGAGGCGTATTAAGATACTAGCCGGTGGGGGAGGCTTTGCGCCCCCACCGGTCCGAGCGCGCAGAATTTGCCGTGCTCCCCGGCAGGGGCGCAGGAAAGGGTGAAGGCCGATTCCTGGACTGAATGCCGGCTTCCTGCACACCTCCGGCGTGCCACCCGTATTTTCGCGGCTGATCCGGTGAGGTCGCAAAGCCTCCACCACCGGCTAATTTCTTTAAACGCCTCCGGCGTAAAGCGCAGGAGAACATCCAGGTCGCAGCGTCGCGTGAGCGCGCCTGCACCACGCGCCTGCACCACGCGCCTGCACCACACGCCTGCAACCCCGCGCCTTACAACCAGGTCCCGTCCGGGATCACCGCGCCCTTGGGCACCACTATGATCCCGTCGCGCATGTAAAAATTCGGGCCGTCAAAATTCTCCGGCTTGCCCTCAGGCGTAATCACCACCCCATCCCCTATCCGCGCATTTTTATCGATAATCGCGTGGTCGATCACGCAATTGCGCCCAATCCCAAGATCCGGGCCGCTGCTGCGATAGGCATTATCGACATCATAGAAATCCGCGCCCATGAGGATGCTATTCCGAATCGTCGTGCCGCCCTTGATGAAAGAACGCACCCCGATCACCGCGCGTTCGATGGTGGAATCGTCGATGATGCAGCCATCGGAAATGATCGCATGTTTAATCATCGCCCCATTGATTTTGCTGCCGGGCAAAAACCTGGCGTGCGTGTAAATCGGGTTTGTCGTGTCGAAAAAACTAAATTCCGGCACCGGATTCGTCAGATTCAAGTTGGCATCGAAAAAGGAGCGGATCGTGCCGATATCCTCCCAATACCCTTGGAAAATGTAAGCCATCACCCGGCAATTATGGATCATGTCCGGGATGATATGTTTGCCGAAATCCACATGATCATTGTCCAACGCCTTGATCAGCGCCGAGCGGTTGAAAATGTAGATACCCATCGACGCCTGATAGAGCTCCGAGTCCGCAGGCTTGCCCAGCGTCGCCAGCAAGTCCGCCGGTATCCGAAGCTCCTCCAAAACTGCGGGATCCTTGGGCTTCTCGACAAAGCGCACGATTTTGCGCGCTGAATCCGTGTGCATGATCCCGAAATCTGTCGCCGCCTCGCGCGCCACAGGCAGCGTGGCAATCGTCAACTCCGATTCCGTCTCAATGTGCTGCTTGAGCACATCCCGGAAATCCATCCGATAAAGCTGATCGCCGCTGAGGATGATGAAATACTCGTAAGGATGCTGCAGGAAATCCCGGAGATTTTGCCGGACGGCATCCGCCGTGCCCTGATACCAGCTCGTATCCGTGGGCGTCTGCTGGGCGGCTAGGATTTCCACGAAACTGCGGGAAAAGCTATCGAACTTGTAACTCGACGAAATATGCCGGTGCAACGAGGCGCTGTTAAACTGCGTCAACACATACATCCGTTTCAACCCTGAGTTGATGCAGTTGCTGATCGGTATATCCACCAGGCGACACTTCCCGGCCAATGGCACCGCGGGCTTCGAGCGCTCTTTGGTCAGCGGAAAAAGTCGGCTGCCGGCGCCGCCCCCCATGATGATGGCGAGAGTTTTATCGTTGATGGAAGGCCAGTTGGTGATGGTCATATAAGGTGAAATCCCAGCCTATAGGGCCGCACCGGGGAGATTCCCAGAAGGAATTCGGATTGTCGGAAGATCAGCTTTTCCACCGCCTTTCAATGGTCACGAAAGTCCATTTGCCCGCGCCCTCCGCACGCTGTTACTTCTCCCCGTCACAACCTCTCTCTCTTATGTGCGGAATCATCGGCTACATCGGCAAAAACACGGCAACCCCCATCCTCCTGGACGGCCTGCGCAGGCTCGAATATCGGGGCTACGACAGCGCGGGCTTGGCCATCCTCAACGACGGTAAAATCGAAGTCCGCAAACGCAGCGGCCGCATCGCCAACCTCACCGAACTCCTCCTCCAGTCGCCCGCCGCCGGCCACGTGGGCATCTCGCACACGCGCTGGGCCACGCACGGCAGCGTCACCGACCTCAACGCGCATCCGCACTTTGATCAAAGTGGCGATATCGCGCTGGTCCACAACGGAGTCATCGAGAACTACAGCACACTCCGCGAACAGCTCATCTCTGAAGGTCACACGTTCTCTTCACAAACCGACACCGAAGTCCTCGTCCATCTCATCGGCAAACACTACGGCTCCGGCGGCCCCGACTCCAAAGCCCGGCTCCTGGCAGCCCTGCGCGCCGCGCTCAAACAGGTGATCGGGACCTACGGCATCGTCCTGATGCACCTCCAGTTGCCCGACATGATCTTTGGGGCGCGCCGGGGCAGCCCACTGGTGCTGGGACTGGGCAAAGGGGAAAACTTCTTTGCCAGCGACGTGGGCGCCATCGTCGCTTACACCCGGGAAGCAGTGTATCTCAAAGACTACGACATCGTTGCACTCGGCCGGGACGATTTCGAGATCACCAGCCTGCTCGGCGGGGTGAGCGGATATGAAATCAGCAAAGTCGAGTTCACCGAGGCCGACGTGAGCAAGGGCGCCTACCCGCATTACATGCTCAAGGAAATCTTCGAGCAACCCGACTCCATCCGGGACGCCATGCGCGGCCGGATCTCGCACGAAGACGCCACCGCCGTGCTCGGCGGTCTGGAAATGACCAACGCCGAACTGCGCGCCGTCGGCCGGATCATCCTCACCGGCTGCGGCACAGCCAGCCACGCCGCGATGTGCGGGGAATACATCATCGAATCCCTCGCCCATCTCCCCTGCGAAGTGGAGTTCGCCAGCGAATTCCGCTACCGCAACATGCCGTTGACGCGCGACACCCTAGTCTTTTGCCTCAGCCAAAGCGGCGAAACCGCCGACACCTTGGCCGCCCTCCGCGAGAGCCAGCGCAAAGGCCATCGCACCCTGGGCATCTGCAACAACGTGGCCAGCACCGTCGCCCGGGAAAGCGATGGCGGCGTCTACATGCATGCAGGCCCGGAGATCGGCGTCGCCGCCACCAAATCCTTCACCTCCCAAGTCACGATCCTTACCCTCATCGGCCTGCTCCTGGGCCGGATTCGCCATTTGAGCACCAGCGACGGCCGCAACATCATCGAGGAATTCGAACAAATCCCAGACAAAGTCGCCGAGATCCTCAAGCTCAACGACCACATCAAATCCATTGCGGACAAATACGCGGCCTCGACGGCGATGATGTTCCTTGGGCGACAATTCAACTACCCGGTGGCGCTGGAAGGGGCGTTAAAGATGAAAGAAGTGAGTTACATCCACGCCAGTGCGCACCCCAGCGCAGAGCTTAAACACGGCGTTATCGCATTGATCACCCCCGAACTCCCCAGCGTCTTCATCGTCCCGGACGACAGCGTGTTCGAAAAAAACGTGTCCAATATCGAAGAAGTCCGCGCCCGCAAAGGCCCCATCATCGCCATCGCCACCCGCGGCGCCACGAAGCTGGAGAAGATCGCCGACGACGTGATCTATATCCCGCGCTGCCCGGATTTTCTGTCGCCGATCCTCACGTCGATCCCGCTGCAGTTGCTGGCGTATCACACCGCAGTCAAGCTGGGCTGCGACGTGGACAAGCCCCGCAACTTAGCCAAGAGCGTAACCGTGGAATAGGTTAGGAATTAGGAATTAGGAATGAGGAATTAGGAATGATGAATAAAGAATGAAGAATGATGAGTGAAGAATGATGCCGTAATGCCGTAATAAAGATTCAGAAACCGCCGGAGTCGTTAATCCCGAAGCCTTCTCTTCATTCATAATTCATAATTCATAATTCATAATTCATAATTCATCCTTCAGCCCCCCATGCTCTCCCGCCGCTCGTTTCTTTCCCGTTCAGGTCTCGCCGCAGCCTCCGCTGCCTCCGCCGGAGCCCTTGGCGCTCCGCACATTGCGCGGTCCGCCGACGCCCTGCTCACGCAACCTGGGCAAAAGCCCAAACGCATCATCCACCTCGTCAGCGATGGCATGAGCCTCGGCACGTTGACCTGCTCGGATCAGTTCGCCCTCCTCAGCCGCAACCGCGGCCTGGCCTGGATGCAACTCTTCCGCGACCCCGCCGCCCGCCACGCCTTGATGAACACGCGTTCGCTCAATTCGCTCGTCACAGATTCCGCAGCCGCCTCCTCCGCCTGGGGCAGCGGCTCGCACGTCACCAATGGCGCCATCAACGCCCTTCCTGACGGCCGTCTGCTCACCCCGCTCTACCCCCTCTTCGCCCAAGCGGGCTGGGCGCGCGGCCTCGTCACCACTGCGGAAATCACCCATGCCACTCCCGCCGGATTCGCCTGCGCCACAAAATCGCGCAGCAGCTCCGACATTATCGCTTCTCAATATTTCGAAGGCAAAATCGACGTCCTACTCGGTGGCGGCCGCCCCTATTTCGATCCCGCTAAACGCCGGGACAAGCGCGATCTCCGCGCCGATTTCGCCGCCGCCGGATACAGCGTGGTCGAGGATCTGGCGGGCTTGGAAAAAGCGCCGCTGGACACGCGGCTGTTGGGGACGTTTGCCGAGGGACACCTGCCCTACAGCATCGATCAAATGGCCAGCCCGAAACTGCGCGCCACCACGCCCACCATCGCGCAGATGACGACAGCCGCATTAAACCGGCTGCAACGGAGCGATAACTTCATTTTACAGATCGAAGGGGCACGGATCGATCACGCCGCCCACAACTCCGACGCAGCCGCCGCGATTCGGGACCAACTGGCCCTCGACGAAGCCCTCGAAGTCTGCCTCGCCTTTCAGCGGCGCCACCCCGACACGCTCCTGGTCGTCACCACCGACCACGGCAACTCCAATCTCGGGCTCAACGGCATGGGACCCAGCTACCAGCAAAGCTCGCAGCGCTTCGCCGCGCTTGGGCAAATCAAAGCGTCCTATCCCGAGATTCTCCTGCAGCTGGAAAAAGTGGGCGCAAAAATCAAAGCGCCCGTGGCCCCGTCGGATCCCGAGGACACATTCAAAGAGGGCGCGCCCTTGCCAGAGCCCGCAGCGGCAAAGCCCGAGCCAGCAGCAGCGGCGGCCCCGCCCCTCAAACTCACCGCCGCCGTCGAACTCACCACAGCACTGGAACTGGCGCCAAAGGCCATCATCGATATTATCGCCGATACCACCGGCTACAAAATGTCCGCGCGCCGGGCTGCTCTATTTTCCACGGTCTTAGCCGGCACCTACCAGGCCCTCTACGATCAAATGAACTCCCCGATCTCACAGCTCGGTCAATTGATGGCCAACCGCCTCGGCATCGGCTGGACCGGCAACACCCACACCTCGGATTACGTGCCCCTCATCGCCGTCGGGCCAGGCGCCGAGCGGTTCACGGGTTTTCTGGAGAACACCGACGTGTTCACCCATTACACAGCCCTAGCCGGCATTGACTTCAAGAACCCCAGCGTCCCGCTACTCGCCGACGACGCCCAAGCCCACGACGTGGAAGGCATCGCCGCCTACTCCCGCGCAGACCGCGCCGAGCCTGTATAATCACCGCCAAAAGCCAACCAGGTGAGCCATTTCGTGAAAATTGGCCAAACTCCAGCCGCCGCCGCAGACGGCGCGCCTCTCACGTGGTCTGCTCAGACCCGCACACCACGCGCCAGTCACGCTTCCTGCTTGCTCCGCTGTTTGCATAGCAACCTTCCCTTTCACCCCGCAGTCGCTCTGACTTGCTTTGCGCAAAGCTGGCTGATTTCGATGCAAAATTAGCCGAATCCGATCTGAAGCTCGCCGCATCCGAGTCGAAGCTGGCCGAGGCCATGATCGCCATCGGCCGGCACGAACAGCGCGTTGCTGTGCGAGCAGATCAGATTGCTGCGGATCAAGAAGTATGGCGCCAAGGGGGAGCACTTGAGCGCGGAGCAATGCGCGCTTTTT
>JAYTYG010000312.1:0-17427 GCA_043742585.1 Spartobacteria bacterium | reverse complement strand
CCACGCGGGGGTTGGCGGAGGAGGTCTGGGTGGAGGGCGAAGTGCGATGGGTGTGCAACCTGCGCCAGGAGCTGGACTATCCCAATGCGGCGATTGCGCTGGATATGGGGATGAATTCGGCGTTTGGAGTTCCGATTTGGGTCGGCGGTGAAGTGCGTTACGTGTTCGAATTTTTCAGCCCAAAGACCGCACTCTCCGATCCGGATTTGTTGCAGACGCTGGCTGGCATCGGCACGCAACTCGGCCACCTCGTCGAGCGCAAAGCCTCCGAACAAGCTTTGCGCAAAAGCGAACTCCGCAAGGCTGCCATTTTGCAGTCCGCGCTGGATTCCATTGTCAGCTTCGACGCGCACGGAAAAATCACCGAGTTCAATCCCGCAGCGGAAGCCATGTTTGGCTACACGCAGAGCGAGGTGCTGGGACGCGAGATGGTGGAACTCATCATTCCTTACGCGGCCGCAGATCAGTCGCCGCGCGGGATCGATCTATATAATACGAGCACCGCCAGCGGCGTGAGCTTTGGACGACGCATGGAATTGGTGGCGATGCGCAGGGACGGGGTGGAGCTGCCCGTGGAAATCGCCGTCAGCCGGATCTTTGTGGATGGCATGCCGGTGTTTACAGCGTATCTACGGGATATCACTGACCGAAAAGAGGCAGGCCGCATGGCTTTCGAGCTCGCAGCCGTGGTGGCCAATTCCAATGACGCCATCGTAGCCTGTCATCTCAATGGCGTGATCCGCAGTTGGAACGCTGCTGCCGAGCGCATTTACGGCTACAGCGAGGCGGAAGCGCTGGGCCAGCCGCTCCAAATGCTCCTGCCTCCGGAGTGCTTCGAGGAGCTTGAGGACAGCCTGGTGGCGGTGAAAAACGGGGGCAGCGTGGCGGCTTATGAGACGCTGCGGCTGTGCAAGGGTGGCAGAAAAATCGCCGTTTCGCTGACCGTCTCACCGATCCGCTGCGAGACCGGAAAGATCAGCGGCGCGGCGTCCATAGCGCGGGATATCACCGAACATAAGCGCCTGGAAGAAGAGCTCCTGCAAAGCCAGAAAATGGAAGCCGTCGGGCGGCTGGCGGGCGGGATCGCACACGATTTCAACAACATTTTAACCGCGATCCTGGGCTACAGCGACCTGATCATCGCCCAAGTCGATGAGCGCCAGTGGATGCACAAGCATCTGGTTGAAATCCGCAAGGCCGCTGACTTTGCAGCGTCGCTCACGCATCAGCTACTGGCATTCAGCCGCCGGCAACCCCTTGATCCCAAGGTATTTAACATCAACGACAGCGTGCGCAACATGCAGAAGATGCTCGAGCGCGTCATCGGGGAGCAGGTGAAAATCGAGACCCTGTTTCTAGCCAAAAAAGGCTATTTGAAGGCCGATCAAGGTCAACTCGAGCAAGTCCTCTTAAACCTTTGCGTCAATGCAAGGGACGCCATGCCCAAGGGCGGCACGATCATGATCCAGACCGACGACGTCATTTATTCCCTCGAGGATCCATTCGTCGTGAACGAGATGCCTGCGGGCGAATACGTGAAGCTGAGCCTGACCGACACCGGGACGGGCATGCCGCCGGAGGTAATGGCGCACATCTTTGAGCCGTTTTTCACCACCAAAGAATCCGGGCAGGGCACGGGACTGGGACTAGCCACGTGTTATGGAATCGTAAAACAAAGCGGCGGCTACATCGTCGTCGAGAGCCAGTCGGGCGTCGGCACCACCTTCTCCATCTATCTGCCGCAGGCGGAGGCCTCGGGCGGGACCGGGGCTACTAAAACGCTCAAGGAAAGCTTGCCCGGCGGGAAGGAGACGATTCTGTATGTTGAAGATGAGTTAACGGTGAGGCAGCTCACCACCCATGTGTTGCGGCGCCTTGGATATACGGTGTATGAGGCCAGTGATGCCATGCAGGCCCGGCAGATCATGGACGAGCAAGTAAACACAGGGATTGACCTGTTCTTCTGCGATGTGGTCCTGCCGGACGTCGGCGGGCATGAACTTTCCGGTTGGATCCAGTCGCGCAGCGCCGCCACAAAGCTACTTTTCACCTCGGGCTATTCGGATGAGCATATTCTCCTAAAGCACGGCATTCAAAGCAGCATGGCATTTCTGCAGAAGCCCTTTAGTCCACGGGATCTGGCCGCCAAAGTGCGTGAAGTCATCGATGGCGCACCGCTCTGAGTTCCTGCCAACGGTGAGACTATTTGACTGCGGGGAGGAAAGCCTCAGCAGTAGCCGGAGTTACCGATTGAGAGGCCAGTGACCCGGCCCCTCACCCCTCATCAAACCGGACTGGAAGATTTCCCGCATCCAGCTTTCGCAGAGCGTTATTGCGCGAAGCATCCCCCGTTATGTGAGTCCTGGCTTTTTGGAATTGAGCAGAGTCCGGGGTTCCCTCAGGAGGTCGCCATTTCCTCAGAATTCCTGGGGCGCAGACACACGCACCCGGCCCACGACGTCCGATCCTATAAGCAGGAAAGGAATCATCTATATGTTGTCTTGGGCTCTCACATTTTTAATCGTCTCATTAATCGCCGCAGTCCTCGGGTTTGGAGGATTGGCGGGCACAGCAGCGGGCATTGCGAAAATTTTATTCATCGTCTTTCTGGTGCTCTTCATCATCAGCCTACTGAGCGGCCGACGCGGACCGATTGCTTAATTCTGCTTTGTTGCGTTTGCGAATATTCGCATCTCAATTCTTGAGGATTTAACGCGGAGCCGCAGAGGTTCAGCAGGGCCGGATAGTGCTCGGGCCGCTCGAAGGGGAAGTTATGAAGTATGAATGATGAGAATTCGCAGGCTCACCCTGTCACTTTGTCTTCCTGCTACCCCACTTAACAAAGTGGAATTAATCCTAGCCCGAGAAAGGCAGGCTTTTTCGAAGCGAAAGGTGCCAGGCCAACCACATCGTGGCAGCGACGTCCCGTCGCTTGCCCCGCAAAACGCAGCCCGGAGGAGCGACGGGACGCCGCAACCACTCCGCAACCACTCCGCTGCCACGCCGCTGCCACGCCGCTGCCACGTGGAGGCCAGGGCGCGGCCACCCTTCTTTCAAAAACTCCGCACCAAAGCGCTCAACTCCACCAACCGCTGCACAGGCGTCGGCGCGCTCAAGCGCGGGAACTTCGTCCCTATCAATATATAATCGCCTCCGCGACTCAGCATCACCTTGGAATCGCGCACTTCGATCCCCGTGATCTTTCGCGCCGCAGCCGCCAGCTTCAATTCGCTCAGCGCCAGTAAATGACTCACCGCCGCCGGAAACGCCCCGAAGCGATCCCGCCACGTTTTTCGCAACGCCTCGAGCTGCACCTGGGTCGCCACTTCCGCCAATCGCCTATACGCCTGAATCCGCGGCTGCGCCTCCGCGATGTAGCTGATCGGGATAAATGCCGGCGCACAGTCGGCCTCGGATTTTTGCAGAAAATCCGCCTCCCGCATGGCCAGAAACTCGATACGCACCAGCACATCGACGCGAGGCCGCACGACTTCGCCCTTAATCTTGGCAATCGCCTGGCGCAGCAACGAACAATAGAGATCGAACCCAATCGTCACGATGTGACCGCTCTGCGCGGTGCCGAGGATATTGCCGGCGCCACGGATCTCGAGGTCGCGCATGGCGATTTTGAAGCCGGCCCCGAGGGAACTATATTGTTTGATGGCGTTGATCCGTTTGCGGGCCTCGCCGACGGTCAGCATGTCGCGCGGCAACATCAGATAAGCGTAAGCCTTGCTCTGGGCGCGCCCCACGCGACCGCGGAGCTGATAGAGATCGGCCAGCCCGAACCGATCTGCCCGGTCAATGATGATGGTATTCGCGTTGGGAATATCCAGGCCGCTCTCGATGATCGTCGTGGAAATCAGCACATCCGCGTCGCCCTTGACGAACTGATGCATGACCTCTTCCAACTGCCCCTCCTCCATCTGACCGTGCCCCACGAGCACTCGGGCCTTGGGGCAGAGCAACTTCACCTTAGCCCGCAGATTCTCGATCGAATGAATGCGGTTATGCAGGAAATAGACCTGCCCCTGGCGCCCCAGCTCCCGATTGATCGCGTCGCGTATCACCCGCTCGTCGTAGGGACAAATGAGCGTCTCCACCGGAATCCGGTTGGCCGGCGGAGTCTCGATGGTGCTCATATCCTTGGCGCCCATGAGCGATAGATAGAGCGTGCGCGGGATCGGGGTGGCGCTGAGCGTCAGCATGTCGACCAGCTTAAACAGCTCTTTGAACTTCTCCTTATGCAAGACCCCAAAACGCTGTTCCTCGTCGATCACCACCAACCCCAAGTCCTTGAATGCGATGTCTTTGGAAATCAGCCGGTGCGTCCCGATCACGATATCCACGGACCCGTCGCGTAGACCTTCCAGTGTCTTCCTCTGCTGAGCCGGGGAACGGAAGCGGCTGAGCAGATCGACGCTGATCGGGTAATCAGACATACGTTCGCGAAAGTTTTGGTAATGCTGCTGCGCCAACACCGTGGTTGGAACAAGTATCGCCACCTGTTTCCCGCCCATCACCGCCTTGAACGCCGCGCGGATCGCCACCTCGGTTTTACCAAAACCCACGTCGCCACAAATCAGCCGGTCCATGGGCCGCTCCGACTCCATGTCAGCCTTGGTGGCGGCGATGGCGGTGAGTTGATCGGGCGTTTCCTTGTAGAGAAACGACGCCTCGAACTCCCGCAACCACTTGTTGTCAGGCCCAAACGCATGACCCTTGGCTGTCTCGCGCGACGCATGGACTGAAAGCAGGCGCGCTGCGTAGTCGAACACCGCCTTTTCCGCACTGTTTTTGGCTTTGGCCCATTTCCCATCCCCCAAGACACTGAGCGGCGGATTTCTGCGGCCGACGCCGACGTATTTGGAGATCAGGAAGCTCTGATCCAAAGGCACGTAGAGCCGCGCCTCATTGGCAAAAGCCAGCACCATCACTTCCTCGCTCTGACCCGCGCCGCCCTCCTCCACGCTCAATCCGCGAGGGATCGACTTCATTCCCTCGTATCGGGCGATCCCATGTTCGAGATGCACGACCAACTCGTCCTCGGCGAGATCACTGAAGTCGATCTGCACCCGGCTCGACTGCTCCCTCACGCGCTTGAGCACCAGCCCCCGGGCGCGATTGTTCCGGTAGCGGCCGAACAACTCCGAATCCGAAATCACGGCGACCTTGGCCCCCGGATACGCAAAGCCCCGGGAAAGCGTGCCGATGGTAAAATGCACGGCGTCGGCTTCAACGCTGGGCAACAAATCGGTCAGGCGCTCGACTTCACCTTCGTTGTTACAAAAGACGTAAACACTCCAACCCGTCTCGCGCCATTGTCGCAACTGACTGAAAAACCGTTCCCGCTTCATTTCATCCACCACGAAATCCCCGGCCTCAAACTCCCCCAGTTGATGATCGTCGAAAGCGGTGGAGTAATCCTCCTGAAGATCCACCCCTTCGGCATGGGCGAGCAGATGCACTTGGGCCAGCTCAAAGCCCGCGCCGGCATCCACGGTCACATCGTCCGCGCGCAGATAATCGCGCAAAGTGGTGGTGGTCTTTTTCAGTCCATCCACAGCGTCGCCGAGCAGGAGTTTGCAGTCCTGGAGCTGTTCGACACTGGTTTGCTGGTCGAGATCAAACTCGCGGATTGACTCGATCTCGTCGTCAAACAATTCCACTCGCACCGGCAGCGCATGATGAAATGAAAAGACGTCGATGATTCCGCCCCTCAACGCAAACTGCCCACGGGCCGACACCTGCGCCACATGCTCGTAACCCGCCCGATCGAGCTGCGCGATGAGCTTCTCGCGATCCAACCGGGCGCCCCGGACGAGCTTGACCTCGAGCTTCTTTAACGCCGCCGCTGTCGGCACCCGATCGTTGAGACTCGCGTGGGTGAGCACCACGATCTGGCGCGCCGGGCCCGCCAGCTTCTCGAGGATCGCCAGGCGTTCCGCAGCCGTCTCCGGATCGGGAATGGCGCCCTCGATCGGCGCCACGTCCGACTCCGGAAAAAAGAGCGCCTCAGGAAACCAATGACTGAGCTCATTATGGAACGACTCCTGGGCGCGCATATTGGCGCACACGATCCAAAGCCGGCGCGGAATTTGACGACCGATCAGCGCGGCGAGGAAGGGCTGGGCGGAATCATTGACGTGCTCAAAAACGACTTCCTCCCCGGCCCGCAGCGAAGCGAGCTTGGCCGCCATAGCTGGGGAGCGGCCGATGAGGTCGAGGAGATCGGGTTCAGGTGTCATACTCTAAGAGCGGCAGCGACGCGGCAGCCTCGTGGCGGCGACGCCGGAGGAATGAGCAGCAGACATTCAACTTCGTAGCGCAGACTGCAACTGTCCGCTGAAATGACGGGAGTCAAATGTCCGACCGTTGAATGACGCCACGGGCATCACGCCGATCCAGCTGTTGGTGAGAAAAATTTCATCCGCTTTCCCCAGGTCATCCACAAACAACGAGCCTTCCTCCACCGGACACCTGCCCATGACCCATTCGCGCATAACCCCATTGCGCGCGCCGCAATGCGTGGACGGCGTGCGGATGCGCTGACCGTGGACCACGAAAACATTAGCCAGACAAGCCGACATCAGCTCGCCGCCCTCATTAAAAAGCAGCGCCTCGTCACAGCTCCGGCGTTGCGCGCGCTGGAGCATATCGAGATTCACCCAGTAATTGGCAGTCTTGATCACGCCGAACGGTGCCAGGCAAGTCTCGTCAAACACCGTCACATCATAGGCCGCGCGAGTCGGCAACGCGCGCGCTTCGATATACACAAAAACCCGGCACACCTCGGCCGCCGCAGTCGGCGCACCATCCCCGGCCGTCACATAGATCCTCGCAAACCCCTCCGTCTCCCCTGCCCTCACCGCCGCTCCGCCGCAGGTCTGAATCAACTCCGCAGCCCGCTCCAAAACTCCTGCGTCGAGTGGAAACTCCCGCGACTGACAAGCCAGGCGCAGACGCGCCAAATGGGCGTCGAGATGTTCCGGGCCATCGGCGCGCACCCTCACGCTTTCAAACACAGACATCCCATAGCGAAAGCCCCGGTCCGAAATCGGCACGGAATCGCAGGCCACAAACCCTTTATCAGTCCAGATCCACATTAAAGCACCCAACACAGACATCGCTTAGGATGGCGTTGCCGGTTTCTTTTCCGCGTAAAATGAGCCCAGAATAAATAAACCGGCTGCGGCGCAGATACAGGCATCGGCGACATTGAACGCGGGCCAGGGGTTGGCGAAGCGCACGTGCAAATCCACGAGTAAAAAATCCACCACATGCCCGTGAATGAATCGGTCGGTGACATTCCCCAGGATCCCACCCAGCAGTAAACCCGCGGCCCAACGGCTGGGACGATCGACAAACAATCCCCGCCGATACGCCATCAGCAAGCCCACAAACGCCACGCAGGAGAGGATGATAAACGCCAGGTTGCTGTCTTTAAACGATCCAAACGCTGCCCCCGTATTCGCCCAATGACAGAGATAGAAATAATCCGGGATCACCGGCCGCAAATCACCGCCGAGCTCCAGCGTGCGGACAATCCACCATTTGGTGAGCTGATCGAGCGCGTAACAGGGGAGCGCGAGCGCGAAGAGAAATTTCATCGGCAATCTATTTATCGGCAATCTATATCAACTGAATGTCAGCTATAATTTAGCTATCGCTTAACCGGGAACAACGTCGCCCACGACTTCCGCGCAGCGTTCGCATAACTCTGAATGCACAGCGTTCCGTCCCACTGTCCCCCGGAACCGCCAGCAACGCGCACATTTTTTATGCTCAGTGCGCGCAATCCGGGCCGTGGTAACGTCCACACCGGCGACCACGCGCAAATCGCTGAGAATAAAGAGTTCCTCCAGCTCAACGAGCTGCGTCGCAAGCAGTTGCGCCTGCGCCGGGTCAGCCACTTCCAAGGTCACTGCTCCTTCCAACGCGTTCCCGATCAGCTTGTCTTTGCGCGCGAGCTCCACCGCTTGACCGATCACTCCCCGCAGCTCCAGCAGCCCGCTCATCCGCGATTCCAACGCCAGATCCCGCCAGGATTCCGTTCCGGCCGGGAACGACTCCAAATGCACCGAGGTTTTGCGACCTGAGAACTCCCAGGCCTCATCGGCGGTGTAAGCGAGGATCGGGGCGAGCAACCGCGAGAGGGCATCGAAGACCTGCTGCATGACCCATTGGGTGGCCCGACGGCGGGAGGAATTGAGCGCATCGCAATACATTCTATCCTTGGTGATATCGACGTAGAGCGAGCTCAGATCGACCGCGCAGAAATTATTCAAGGTCTGGAAAACCTTGCGAAACTCATAGGCCGCATACGCCTCGCGACAGGTCCCGATGACCTCCTGCAACCGCGACATGATCCAAAGATCCACCGTGGTCAGATCGCTCTTGGCCACCGGCATCGTCTCCGGGTCGAACCCCTTGAGATTAGCGAGGAGGATGCGCAGGATATTGCGGAACTGCCGGTAGGCATCGGTGAGCAGCGCAAACGATTCCTCGGAGAACGGCACCTCATTGGTGAACTCCACGCTCGAAGCCCACAGCCGGACGATGTCCGCGCCGTATTTGCCCACGAAATGCTCGGCATTCATCGGCTTCACGTAGGTGCCCTGTTCGGATTTCGACACCTTTTTGCGGGTATCCTTGTCCACCACAAACCCGTGCGTAATCACCGTCTTATATGGCGCCGCGCCGTTGAGCGCCATGGAGGTGATCAGCGAGGATTGGAACCAGCCCCGGTGTTGGTCGGTGGCCTCCAGATACACGTCGGCCGGCCATTTCAGCTCCGGATGTTTGCGCAGCACCGCTTCGTGGGAAACCCCGGAATCGATCCATACGTCGAGCGTGTCGTTCCTCCGCGTCGTGCCGGCCGGCAACCCGAGCGAGGCCACCCACCAGGCGTCATCGCGCTCGAACCACACATTGGTCCCCTCTTTTTCCACAATGTCCGCCACCTTCCTCGCCAGCCCGCCATCGAGCACAGGCGCGCCCGCAGCATCATAAAACACCGGCAACGGCACGCCCCACGAACGCTGACGCGAGATGCACCAGTCGGGCCTCGATTCCACCGTGCCGTAAATCCGGTTCCGGCCCCAATGCGGGATCCACTGGACCTGATCGATAGCGGCGAGGGCGTCGCTGCGGAGCGCATCGATGCGGATGAACAACTGTTCTACTGCGCGGAAGACGATGGGCGTCTTCGAGCGCCAGCAATGAGGATATGAATGTTTATAAATCTGTTCGGCTAAAAGCGTCCCGTTTTCGCGTAAATGCTCGATGACCTCTTTATTCGCATCGAACACGTATTTGCCCGCCCACACCGGCACCCCCACTTCCTCGGTAAACCGTCCGTGCTCATCCACTGGCGAGAGGATCGGCAGCCCGTTCTGCACCCCGGCGATGTAATCGTCCGAGCCGTGCCCGGGGGCGATATGGACCTGGCCCGTCCCAGTCTCCATGGTGACGAACTCAGCGGTGATGATCCGCGAGCGCCGGTCCAAAAAGGGATGCTGGGCTTCGCTCCCGGCCAGCTCCGTGCCGGTCATCCCGCTCAAGAGCCAATCCCCGGCGGCAGCCACCTGCGCGGATTCGTTGGCGCTGGATGAAAACGGCACTTCCTCGTAGCCGGCCGCATCGAGAAACGCGGGCCGCAAAGCTTCCGCGATGACGAAGAGTTCGTCGCGCGACTCGGCGGAGAGCGTCGCCTCGAGAGTATCCGCCGCTTTTTTGCGAAACGAACGCACCACATAACGCTGCCGCGGATGCACGGCGATGGCGACGTTGGCGGGCAACGTCCACGGGGTGGTCGTCCAGATCACCATGCTCGCCAAACCTGCCAGCGGCCCGGTGACGAGCGGGAACTTGACGAAAATCGCGGGGTCGCTGCGGTCGGCGTATTCCACCTCGGCCTCGGCCAGAGCGGTCTGGGCACCGGTGCTCCAGTAGACAGGTTTTTTGGATTGATAGACCAAGCCTTGATCCACGAAACGCGCAAACGAGCGGATGATCTCCGCCTCATAACCGGGGGCGAGGGTCAGATAGGGATTTTCCCATTCGGCAAAAACCCCGAGTCGCTTGAACTGGCCGCGTTGGATATCGATGAACTTGCGGGCGTAATCCTCTGAGCGCCGGCGCACTTCGGCCGGCAACAAGCCGCGCGATTCCTTGACCACCTTGAACTCGATGGGCAAGCCGTGGCAATCCCAGCCCGGGACGAACGGGGCACGAAACCCGGCCATGGACTTGGACTTAACGATGAGATCCTTGAGGATCTTATTGAGCGCAGTGCCCATGTGGACGTCGCCATTGGCGAAGGGCGGGCCGTCATGCAGCACGAAGAGTTCGGCTTCTTTGCGGTTGTCGAGGATCTGCCGATACAGCCCTGCGTTCTCCCAGCGTTGCAGCCGCTCGGGCTCGCGTTTGACCAAATCCGCCTTCATGGGAAAGTCGGTGGTAGGCAGGTGCAGGGTATCTTTGTAATTCAGGCTCATCGTCTCGGCGTTTTTAGGGAAAAGGCGGTGAACCTAATGCCTCCGCAAAAGCGGGTCAATGCCCCTCCCGGCGGACCGGGGGGGATGGGCGCATCTCCGACTCGTTACAGGCTCAGCTCAAAAGGCGTCCGAATTATGAAGGATGAATGATGAGGTATGAAGTTTCGGACAACGCTGGTGCCGTTAAGCCCGAAGCAACTTCTCATCCTTCATAATTCCGCTCAGCGATCCCGCTGGCCCAGCGCCCCCCGAAATGGCACTGTGCGGGATGCCTCCACGTCCCAGCAAAAAACCCAAAGTCAAAGCCAACGCCAAAACCCCGAGCGGCGAGCAATTGCAAGCCGATCAAGTGGCCAACCAAAAACACCGCGACATTTCCACCAAAAGCATCCTCGGCAAATTCCAGGGCCGGAAATCGATCTGAAGCGTAACGCAGAGGCTCAGAGGCGCGGAGATAGGGCATGTGGCATGGGGGATGCCCTACTTTCTCCCGTCTTCTTTCGGCCACTGAGTCCACTGAGTCCACTGAGTCCACTGAGTCCATTCCGTCCATTCCGTCCATTCCGTCCCTACATTCTCCGCGCCTCTGCGTTAATTCCCCTCCCCCCGCCCTCCCCCCGCCGCTGCGATATCAATCGTGAGCTAGGCGCTCTGGGAAAGTGAGCTCAGCGACCCCCGATTTATCGAGGTCGCCGAGGCCCTCAAACACCATCTTATCGAACTGCCCCTTGGTCGCCTCGGCCAAAGGCAGATCCAGGCCCACCTCGCGCGCCAACCGCAGCGCGATCCCGCTGTCCTTGGCGGCGTGAGCCGCAGAGAAAAAACAGGCATGGTCGCGGTTCTGCATGTCCTCGCCATCGGTTTGGAGCACGCGCGAGTTGGCGCCAGTCTGCGAGAACACCTCTCGGATCATCGTCAAATCCAATCCCATGGCAGAAGCCAACCCGAGCCCCTCGGCGAGCCCGGCCGTGTTGATATTCATCACCATATTCACCAGCGCTTTGACCTTCGCTGCGCTCCCTGACTCCCCCACGTAACGCATCGATGCACTGAGCTTCTCCAGCAAAGGCCGCGCGCGCGCGAACACCGCCGACTCTCCCGCGCACATCAGATACAACGTGCCCTCGCGCGCCTGGGTAATACTCGAAGCCATGCAGGCTTCAAGCGCGTGCGCGCCTGCCGCCAGCGCGCGCTGCTCCACCGCGATGTGTGTTTTCGGGCTTAGCGTCGCACAATTAATAAACAAACGGCCCGCAGCCCCCACGAGCAACGAATCCGCCTCGCTCTCGCTAAAAATCCGGTCCATCGCCTCATCATCACTCACCACCGTGAAGATCACATCTGCGGCCGCCGTCACCTCCCGCAGACATCCAGCCGCCACACAACCCAACGCAGCCGCCACCCGCCGTGCCGTTTCCGCGTTCGCATCATACACCGCCGTCACGTTGCAGCCCTGCTCCTTTAAGCGCAGCGCCATGTTTGACCCCATCCGGCCGGTCCCCACAAATGCGATTTTTTCAGACATAGAATCAGTCAATTTCGGACGGGCGTTAATCTGCGAACGAGTTCTGCTCGGGGACGACTTGGTAAATTTTAGGCGAAAAACGGGTTGTGCCGCCGCTCCTCCGCCACGCTGCTCAGCGGGCCGTGTCCGGGGCAAAGCACGGTGGCCGGCGGGAGCGTGAGGATTTTCTCGCGATTATTCCTGAGGGCATCGCTGTAGGAAACTCCGCCGCCGCCCATTGACCCGGCAAAAATCGAGTCCCCGACGATGGCCACCGACCGAGCCAAACCCGACACCACATAAGTGATCCCACCGCGGGAATGGCCCGAGGTCTCCAATGTCTCGATGGAGATTTTGCCAATGGAAAACGAAGCGCCCTGAGTCAGGGGCTTGGCGCCATCGAGCGGTTCCAGCGCACTGACATAAGCGGGCGCCCCGGTCGCCTCCAGCAGCCGATCCAGATCATAGATATGATCGCCATGCGTATGGGTCAGCCCAATGAACGTGAGCTTGAGCCGGTGCTCCTCCAGAAAGGCCAGCATCCCGCTGCAATCCGAGCCGGAATCAAACGCGGCAGCCTGCCGACTGGCAGCGTCCCAGACCAGGTAAGAGTTCACCTGCATATCCTCAAAAGGCGAATTAAACTGCACCAACCCTTCCATCGCGATGGGCTCGGGATGCCACGCCTTGCGTCCCGACGCCACCAGGGCGTCCGCACTCAATCCCAGCACACGCGCTATTTTGCGGGCCGCGACCTCATTAAACTCACCTTCGCGCAGACGCTGAATTTCCAGCGCCGCAATGCCCGTGTGCTCGGACACGCAGCTATCGGAGAGCTGCAGGCCGCGCATGGCTTTTCCGATGATATCGTTGAAGTTGTCTTCGAGTGGGATCTGCATGGTTATAATTTCAAATCGGCTCCCGCGAGCCCCGTGGTCGGGTAACATTCAGAAAGCCATTCGGGGAGGAACGCGGCGCGCGACGTCCGAGTTCAGGGGCCTAAATCCGGCGCCTAAACCTGGGGCACCACGCCCGCCGCAGGCACCGTGTCTTTGACTGGCCGCACCGCGCCGATCAAAATCAAAGCCACCACCAGAATGCCTGAGCTGGCCCAAAACGCGGGCACATAACGCTCCACAGGCGCTTTGAGATCGGACAACAGCCATAGCGCCAACATTGGCCCGAGGAACCGGCCAAGGCTGCCCGCCGACTGCATCAGTCCCAACACCCGGCCCTGAGCCCGGCGGCCCGTATGTTTTGAGACCAAGCCATTGAGCATCGGGGTGACAAATCCGTTGCCCACGGCGATCCCGGCGCAAACGAGCAGCAGCATGCCCAGCGAGGCGCTGAAAGGAAATGCGAACATGCTCACCGCCAACACCGCAGCACCCACCATGGCGATCTGTTTTTCAATGGGCTTCTTCAGCAGCCGACGAATGAGCCCGCCCTGCACCAGCACGCCAATCACGCCCACGTAAGCCAGTAGATAACCGATCTCACCGTTGTTATAGCCAAAGCGCTTTACGCAAAAGAGGGCGAAGAGCGAGGTCATCATCGAAAACCCCATGATCGACGCCAGATACGCCAGGATGATCATCAAAATCATCGTCCCATGGCTGCCCGCAAGCGCTTCGCTCAAAGGCGCTTTTTCGTGCGCCTGCAGCCGGTGCTCAGGCCCGTGGGTTTCAGGCAGGCGCGTCCAAACCAAGAGCGCGTTGACGGCCGCCAGCGCCCCGGCCACGTAAAAAGGCGTCGACAGCTCGAACTTGTGGCTCAGCCAACCTCCCAGCGCAGGGCCGATTATGAAGCCCAACCCAAAAGCCACGCCAATCAGCCCCATGGATTTGGCCCGATTTTCAGGGGCGGTGACGTCTGCGATGCAGGCTTGGGCCGTGGAAATATTTCCCCCGCTCACCCCGTCAATGATCCGCCCCAAAAACAGCATCCAAAGACTGTGCGCGGAGCCCAGCACGGCGAAGCCGATCGCTGTCCCGAAGATGCTGAAAACTAGGACCGGCTTGCGTCCGACCCGATCGGAAAGCTTACCGAACAGCGGCGAGAAGATCATTTGGAGCAGCGAGTAAATGCCCAGCAACAAGCCCAACTGGGTGGTGGTGGCGCCGAATCTGGGGTCTGAGGCGTAAACCGGCAGCACCGGGATCATGATGCCGAACCCGACCATATCGATAAAGATGGTCAGGAAAATAAGACCGAGCGGGGAACGGGAAGGCACAGGCGCAGACATGGCGTGGGATTAATCAAGAAAAAGGCCAGTGGGGAAGGCTCATCGCAAAGGCGCCCCCGGAAAACCGTAAGGCATGGGGAGAATCGCTAAAACTGAAGCGCGCCTGAAATCCCCGTCCACTGTGTCCACTGTGTCCACTGTGTCCACTGTGTCCACTCAGTCCATTGCGTCCACTCAGTCCATCCCCGCGCCCTGCGTTAAATCCCCCCTCGGCCCGCCGCGTTACCCGATATGGAGCTCCAAACCTTCATGAGGGATGAGCGCCTGGCAGCTTCCTGTGCGCCCCAAACTCGATTCCCCGTCCCGCAGCAACTTCTGCAAATAGACATCCATCTCCGCAATCTGCGCGTCGCTCCGGCAGGGATCGCGATGCCCCACGTGCAGCCGCGCCACACCGGCCGCCAGCGCTGTCGCCACACACGATTCAATCGGACTATGACCCCAACCGCGCCGGGAGAATCCACTCCCCCCGCCAATCCCTGCCCGTCCCTCATACTCGGCCTGAGTGTATTGCCCCTCCGTATAAAGCAGATCGCAACCGCGAGCGAACGCCGCCAGCCCCGCATCGGGCACCTGCAGTTGCTCGTGATCGGTCGCGAACACCAAAGAACGCCCGGCGGTTTCCAGCCGATAAGCCATCGATCCGCCCGGATGATTCAACGCGTAAGTAGTGATGCGCGTATTACCCAAAACAAAATCTGCTCCCACGTTAATGGGCCGGAAATCGTGCAGCGCCTTCATCTCATCGTAAGTTGGCGGGAAATAAATATGGCTTAGGGCCGACTTGGGATTGAGCACCGCCTCCAAGCTATCGATCACCCCCTGCGGCCCCCACATGGTGAAAGCGTTGGCCGGATTATAATACGGCAAAAAGAAAGGCGTCGCGAACGTATGATCCATGTGCGAATGCGTCAGCATCACATGCGCTTCACGCCGGGCTGCTTTGCCCTGCGCACGCCAGCGCGATTCCAGCTCAATCCCCAGTTCCCGGAACCCACTACCGCAATCGAAAACAAACAACTCCCCCTCCGTCTCAACCTCCAGGCAAGTCGTGTTCCCCCCGTAAGTTGAGCGCATATGAAATGGCAACTCGCGCTCCAGCAGCGCTTGTATCGCCGACTCCAAACCCGGACCGGACCGCAAATCCTGGAGTTGATTCCGCTCAATCAACCCGCCGATCGCCGCCACAATCTTCGCGGTCACCTCATGCGGTAACAGCGGATCGCTGAAAGTCCCAGTGGCGCCCCAATACCGAATTTTGAAAGCAGGAGATTGGCTCATAAAATTAAGATAGACATCGGGGAATGACGTAGGGAACCAGCGGGGCGCAGCACTATTTGGGCCATCTCTGCGCCACCGGCAGAGAGATACGCCGCCAAACAGATCCCTGACACAAGCACCATTTCAGCGCCGCCCAATTCTGCAACAAGGCGCAGAGCCGCAGCGCGGAACAAATGCCCCACGACTCGCATTACCCACACCGCATAGGTTTTACGCCCCCCGCTTCAGTCCGCCCAGTCCGCCCCTCTGCGCCTCCGCGCCTCTGCGTTAAAATCAGCCCGCATCTTTAGCCAGAGAGTGCTTCAAAAAATTGGAGCCCAAATCCCACATCGGCCCGGGGAAACTCCGGCACGCATCGAGCACCGCATCCAGAGAATCCACAAAATGCGCGATCTCCTTCTCCCCGATCACGAGCGGCGGTAAAATCTTAATCACATCCATGCCGTGGCCGGCGATCTGACAAAGAATCCTGTGCTTGGAAAGCAACGTCGTCACCAGCATCTGCGCAAAAAGCTCCGGCTCAACCCGATGGAGAAGCTTCCAGCCCATGCGCAGAGCCAATTCGCGCGGCTCCTGAAATTCGATGGCAATCATCAGCCCCAATCCGCGCACCTCTTTAATCAGCGAATGCCGGGACTTAAGCGCATTGAGCCGGGCCATTAAATCCGCCCCGGACAACCGGGCCTGCTCCACCAGCCCCTCCTCCTCGAGCACGGCCAAAGTGGCCAGCCCGCAAGCCATGGCCAGATTATTTCGACCGAACGTCGACGAATGCACCACGCACCGATCCAGCCGACTGAACGTCTTCTGATAAATAGCACGCCGCGTCACCACAGCAGCACAGGGCACATAACCGCCGCTCAACGACTTCGCCACAGTGATGATGTCCGGCTCCAAACCCCAATGCTCAAAACCCCACCAGCGACCAGTCCGCCCGAGCCCCGTCTGCACCTCATCGCACACCAGCAGCGTCCCCGCCTCCCGACAAAGGCGCTGCGCCTCAGCAAAAAAATCGGGTCCGGGCACATGCACCCCCTTGCCCTGCACAGGCTCCATGATCAAGGCCGCCACATCGCGCTGAGCGAGCCGCTTTTCGAGCGCGACAAGATCCCCCAGCGACACCCGTGTGCAATCAGCCAGCAACGCACCAAACCCCTCCCTAAAATGCTCGTCCCCCATCACCGAAAGCGCGCCATTGGTGAGCCCGTGAAAAGAACCCTTGAACGACACCAACCCGTTGCGCCCCGTAGCTGCGCGGGCAAATTTAATGGCGCCCTCCACCGACTCCGCGCCGGAATTACAAAAGAACACGGCATCGAGATGAGGCGGCGTTTTCTGCAACAGCTTTTCCGCCAGGAGCCCGCTCAACAACGAGCAATCCATCTGCACCATATTGGGCAGATCCAAAACCAGCACATCTGCAATCGCCTGCTTCAGCGCGGGATGATTCCGACCGATATTAAAAACGCTGTAGCCGCTTAAAAAATCCAGAAACCCGCAGCCCTCCCCGTCATAAAGCCAGGCCCCCTCTGCCCTCGTGTAAACCCTGTCAAAACCAATGATACGCTGCACGTTTACCAACGTGGAATTCAGATGCCGGGCATGGAGAGCGTAATTCTCACCAAGCCGCGCATTAATGAGGCTCTTCAGGTCAAAAGACATGCGGCGGCAAATCTACAGGGCAACCACGCCATGACCAGAAACTTTGCCCGACGCGACTCTATCAATCGCCCCGGCCGAACAACTGCGGCGCGGGAACCTTCTCCTCAGAAAAGTAAGAGAAAATCGGGGTGACAGGATTCGAACCTGCGACCTCCTGGTCCCAAACCAGGCGCTCTACCAAGCTAAGCTACGCCCCGAAAATTCCCCGCGGCGGGCTGACCCGCCAAGTGGGCCGC
>JAYTYG010000311.1:0-2981 GCA_043742585.1 Spartobacteria bacterium | reverse complement strand
GGCTTACGCATCTAAAATGATCATTGGAAAGTGCAGATATTCGCGCAAGCCGATGCTGGCAAAGTATTTACGCCAAAGGCGTTACGCCCTACAGCCCAGTGTTGCGAGGAACGAGCTACCCTGGGAACCGGCGGAAAAGAGAACCCAACCCCAACGTGGCTTGCGCCCAAGATCGTCCTTTGGCGGAACCGCGTTGCGGTTCGATCCGCTCTGGTTTAGTTCCTAGGGTTGGAGGACGTAATCCCGTTGGGATATTTCCAATCCCGTTGGGATATTTCCAATCCCGTTGGGATATATGAGGACCTGCAATTACAGCGAAATTAGATGCGTAAGCCCTGGGGCGGATCTAAATATGTCTAAATGGGTTGGACGGGAGGGCTCAGTGTCTTTGGCGAAGCTGTTTTTGCGGAGATGCTTTTGCACAGTTTTTTTATGGGAGGGTTTGCACTGTTAAATGAGGATTTAAGATGCGTAAGTCCCGCTGTATTTCGTGTGGCATACTGTGTGTTTTGCTATGCGGTTTACTGTGTGTTATTCGCGAGTAATTGCAGGCCGATAGTCAGTTGGATTCGGATGGGTTTAGATGGGTTTAGATGATTTTACACGGGGGGGCGGCCGGTAGTGCTTCACCCTATTAAGTATATCTAACTCCGACAGGAATGCATGGTGGGCGTTCAATTCTTTTGCTTCCTTTCAAAACTGGGCGACATTCGTCTGTGCTCGCCAAAGTCTATTCTGCGGCTGTCTCCGGGGTGGAAGGCTTTGAGGTGGAGATCGAGGTCAATATCGCTTCGGCCGGAGAACCCAAAATCATCGTGGTCGGATTGCCAGACGTGGCGGTCAAGGAAAGTCGGGATCGTGTCACAACGGCCTTGATCAACAGCGGTTATCAATGGCCTTGCTGTCGCACCACGATCAATCTGGCGCCGGCCGATGTGAAAAAGGAGGGGCCGAGCTTTGATCTGCCGATCGCCCTGGGGATGATCGCAGTGGGGGAGGGGCTCAATTTGGAGGACATCGAGCGCTTTTGTTTTGTCGGTGAACTCGCTCTGACCGGGGCCGTTCGCCCAGTCCGCGGCGTGCTCCCGATCGCGCTCGAAGCCCGTCGACGCGGCCGGACCCGGCTGGTGGTGCCCGAGGCAAATGTGCGCGAGGCGGCCATGGTGGCCGGGATCGATGTTTTCGGGGTGCGCAATCTGCGGGAGACTTTTGAGTTTCTCACCGGTGAAAACCTGCTCCAGCCCGTCCGCGAGGATGTGGGGAGTTATTTGCAGAGTCACGAGGTCTACGAGAGCGATTTTTCGGAGGTGCATGGCCAGTTCCATGTCCGGCGGGCGGTGGAGGTGGCGGTCAGCGGGGGGCATAATCTTTTGATGATGGGGCCGCCGGGCTCGGGGAAATCGATGATCGCCAAGCGCATTGCCACGATTATTCCGGCGATGAGTTTGGAGGAAGCGATCGAGTCGACCAAAATTCACAGCATCTGCGGGCTGCTGCTTAAATCCGGCCGCGCGTTCGTGGCGGCCCGGCCTTTTCGGGCGCCGCATCACACGATCTCGGATGCGGGCCTGCTGGGCGGGTCCTCCACGCCGACTCCGGGCGAAGTGAGCATCGCTCACAACGGGGTGCTTTTTCTCGACGAACTCCCAGAGTTCAAGCGCAGCACTTTGGAGGTCCTGCGCCAGCCGCTCGAAGACGGGCGGGTGACGATTTCGCGGGCGGCGGGGTCGATGACTTTTCCTGCTGATTTCATGCTGGTGACGGCCATGAACCCCTGTCCCTGCGGCTATTTCGGAGATCCCAAGCGCGAATGCCGCTGTTCTCCGCTCCAGGTGTCCCGGTATCGGGATCGAATTTCCGGGCCGCTCCTGGACCGGATCGATATCCATCTCGAAGTCCCTGCTGTGCAATACCGGGATATGGCCAGTGCGCAACCCGGGGAATCTTCCGTGGCGATCCGGCAGCGGGTGGAAGCGGCGCGCGCGGTTCAGGCCGGGCGCTATGCAAAGGACGGGAAGGTGCGCTGCAATGCGCGGATGACGTCGAAGATGATCCGGCGCTATTGCGCCCTGGATTCGGTGGGCGACGGGATGCTGGAGATGGCGATGAACGAGCTTAATTTGAGCGCCCGGGCCTATGACAGGATCTTAAAAGTGGCGCGGACCATCGCGGATCTGGACGGCAAAGCGGCGATTGGCTGCGAGCATCTGGGCGAGGCGATCCAGTATCGGACCTTGGACCGGAATCGCTGATGCTTAACTTTGGCCGTTTTAAAGTGACCGCAACCCAATTGCCCGGGAATCGCTGAATAAAACTGCCGCTTTGGGGTCGCTTATACTATCAAGCACCCGCTTGCTTTGCCGGGGAGGCTCTCAGAGTTTGACTTATATGACAGTGATCACTGGGTGAGCGAAGAGCGGCTCAACTTACGCAGTCATCCTGAGCGTAGCGCGCGAGTTCCACGAGCGTGCGCAGCCGAAGAGCCGAGTCCGCGAGACAGCCCCAGCTTTTGGGGGGCAACTGATACCCCGTTTGCAAATAGCGACGGGGCCCCCGAGTTTCTTGGTTTTTTGTCGGTCCAGGTGATGCAGCCATCAGTTGCAGGCGGGGTCTTTCGACTCCGGCCTCGCGGGGCTCGCCCTGCGCTCAAGATGACTGTGCTTTTCCGCTCAAGGTGACTGGGCTTTTCATGATTCTTCGCGCCTTCGCGTGAGCCGCCCGGGTTCTTCTCGCCTACTGCTCGCGCGGGCGCTTTGGAAACCTCAGGATGACTCGTGAAGAAGCTGAATAGAACGGCCTCTATCAGCAGCTTACAATATGACGCCACGCCCGGCTCTACCGGAGGCATCTCATTCCGGGTTCAATGGCGCTTTTAGAGCGGGTTTCATCCGAGTGCGCGCTTAATAGCGCGGCAATGGCGTTAGCAACTCCTTTCCCTATCCCGTAGGGATTACAGCCTGTAGCCGGGGGTTGAGTCTGCG
>JAYTYG010000310.1:0-2615 GCA_043742585.1 Spartobacteria bacterium | reverse complement strand
GCCCGTGAGGGCGAGAAAGAACAATGGGATGGAGGATCGGTAAACCATTCGAGGCGGAAGATGTGGGTATTCAGTGGACGCAGCCCATTAGGAGGAGCGGATGAAGCGGCGGTGCGCAAACGTTTTTATCAGCGCTAACAGGATGCCTTTAGACCTTATTGCGTGGTGCGCTCCTCCATCAAGCGCCGAAGTCCGGTGGCCGTTGCATTCGGTTTTCCGATTGAAGCTGCAAATTGCTCTGAGTAAGCGGCGTTAAGGAGTTCGTCTGCTGCTGACCGGGCGCGGTGATAGCATCAGGATGACTCGTGAAAAAGCTGAAGAGGGCGGTCGCTTTGAGGAGCTCGCAATAGCTTGTGAAAATCCGCTTTGGCTTTTGTGTCTTGCAGCTCCAAGAAATCGCCAGCATTGAGCTGTAAGTCTTTTATGAAGTCCCGTACGCGCCTGGCGAGTTGCCTCTTTCTATTGATCTCGACAGGGATTGTGTGGCGATTGCCAAACACAGGTTCGAGTAGCAAAGCCGGGGTCAGGAATGTTGAGCCGGAGTTGGCTGACCCGACTGTAGTGCATGAACCTGGAAAGCAAACGCTGGGGGATTCGTCCCCGGCGGTCGCGCCGATTTCGGCGGAGGAAGATTCGGCCCCACCGATGGAGCCTGCGGAGGTATTGGTGGCTCCGGCGCTCGCGTTACAGGCGGGCTCGTTGCCTTGGGAATCCCGAGTTCATCAGATCATCAATGCCGGAAACGTGGATGACTCGGTAAAAGCGCGCCAGTTGTTTGCGGTGTTAAGCTCGTTGCCGGACGAAGCACTCGATTACGCGACCACTCAGGCGTTGATTAGGTTGCGGGATAGGGATTATAGGGTGGCGTCAGGAGCTCTGTTGGATCCACAAACGCATGGTAGAATATTAGGTGTGCTGTTTAGTGATTTATTGGAACGCCGTGACACGGTGGCTCTGCCGATGCTGTTGGCCGTTGCTCAGATAAAGGGGCATCCGTTCGCGGACTCTGCGCAGGATAATCTCAAATTATTGTTGGGAAAGAATTACGGCGAGAACTGGGCGGAGTGGGACGCGGCGATCCGGCGTTCATTAACTGAGCCCGGACCGCAGAAATGACGGGGCGCTTCGAAGTGAAATCCGGGAACGAGTCCTTTGTATAACGCTCGGATTAGGCTGCCAGGGACTTGTGACTGGGTCGGTAATGTTCTGTTTCTGCTTTGCCGGCTGCACTGGCTCTATGCGCAGGCACCACGGCTCGGAACTTGAGAACGGCCGGTTTGTGCCATTTGGTGCAGTGATCTTTCCTGTGACGCTGGCGCTTATCACGGCACCAGTGATGGCCGCGATTCGGACTCAACCATGGAGCGGCGGCCCACTGCCATTAAGTTAAGGAATCGGTCGAATTACGGTGGGTGAGCGGCTGTGGAATCGCACGGGTATCGTGGCCCTACAGGTCGCCGATCGCTAACGTGTGTTAGCCAGGGCGTTGCCCTTGGCTTTCACATTTTCGCACCTTCGGCGCTCGGAATTGCGCCGGCCGTTACTTGTTAGTTAAGGCTGACTTTGGTCATGGAAATGGGTTTTTTTTTGTTAACTTAATGGCAGTGGAGCGGCGGCCAGGCTCCATGCGCGTCCGCTGAAAATTGACTGATTTGCTTTAGGCGATTTTCTTAAGTGCTTTGCGTTTAGGCGTTTAGGCGTTTAGGCGGTCGAGGGCGCGGGCGACTCCGTCGAAGAGGAGGTCGATCTCGGGACGGCTGATAATCAGGGGTGGCGCCACTGCTATGAGATCGCGGATGCCGCGAACAATGACGGCCTCTTCGCGGGCGAGCTTGGCGGCGCGCAGGCCCAGGAGGCTGGTCGGGGTCAGCGCCGCTTTGCCGGCTGCAGGCACGAGGTCGAGGGCGCCAATGAGCCCAAATCCGCGGACCTCGCCGACGGCGGGATGCTGGGCAAAACTGCGGAGCTTGGATTGAAAATACGGGCCGATATCGTCACGGACGGATTCGACCAGGTGCTCGCGTTCGATGACCGCGATATTGGCCAGTGCAGCGGCGCAGGAGCAGGGGTGGCCGCTATAAGTAAAGCCGTGGGCCAGGTAGCCGCCATGGATGAGGGTTTCAGCGAGGTCGTCCCGCACCATGGTGGCGCCCAATGGCAGGTAGCCGCTGGTGAGCCCCTTGGCCAGGGTCATGAGGTCCGGGTCGAGCTCCCAGAGTTGGCTGGCAAACCAGTCGCCCAATCGACCAAACCCCGAAATGACTTCATCGGCGACAAATAGAATCTCATGGCGCCGGGCCATGTCGCGCAGGCTTTTGAGATAACCATCTGGAGGGACGATGAGGCCGCCGGCCCCTTGAATGGATTCGACGAAAATCGCAGCGATGGTGGCGGGATCTTCCTGGAGAATCCGGCGCTCGGTTTCTTCAAGACACCATTGCCCGTAGGCGACGGGATCACTTTCGCGATTGGCCGCATACGCGTGCGGCGCAGGGACGTGGAGGAAGCCCGGTAGCGCATACGCGTCAACTTAAGCTGCGGAAGCCCACTGGGTATTGAAATTCGGACGTTTGCGCTTGTCGTAGCAGCAGTATTTTACCAGCAGTTGTCGAACA
>JAYTYG010000309.1:0-10337 GCA_043742585.1 Spartobacteria bacterium | reverse complement strand
GCGACCTGACTTTCATTCTGCGCACGTTCAAAATGTGCTTGCTCGCTCAAGTCGGTGATAACGGTCAAATAGCCCGCGCTGAGGTTATCGCCCGCCGGGCTGCTTATCAATTGCACTGCCATGACCTGCGCGCCGTGCGTTTTAAAATCCATGCGCGTGACCACCTTTTGCGCTCCTTTGCGGCATTGGCGCAGGTGGGTCAGCAAATGCCCAAGGTCGACACGCGCATTCGCGAATGTGTTGAGCATCAGCCCAATGAGCAGCTCGCGTTCGCTCCCCAGCATCCTGGCGCCCGTGAGGTTGATCTTCTCGATCCGGCCGTTCCGGCTCAACGTCACATAGCCCACTGGTGCAAGATCATAGAGTTGCACATAGCGGTTGAGGGACTCCTCAAGCTCGCCCTGCGCCGACCGCATTTCTTCATTCTCAGCGGCGAGCTGATCTGCCTCGTCCAAAGTCGCGCCCTTCGCCAAATCCGCCGCTGCCAGCTCCGGGTTTACCAGCTCTGGGCTATCGAGTTTCTTGGACTGCTTGGTCGCCACTTTATTTTTCACGGGCGTTTTTCTGCCTGAGGCTTCCTCGGTTTAAGTGCGTTGCGATTCATGGCTAATTTGATATCATGGATGTCGAGCAATGTGATAACGGCGCCGTTAATCACGTTTTCCTGGGTGCGATATGGGCGCACTCGCAATGCGTAAAAACGCCCCTCCCGATCCTGGACCTCGCATTCCCGAGGGGTGAGATTCTCTATGACTTCGCGAATCATGGGGATCAATTCAGGGGCGTTGATGTTGGGATTAATATCGCTCAAACGCCGGCCAACATCGGTCGGGATGATATTGAAGGTTTTCTCGGCCAGTGGCGTGGTTCGGCGGATGGTGAGCGCATCGTCGACCATGATGATGGCGATGTTGATGCTGCTGAGGAGGTTGTTGAGGTCGCCATTGATCTCGCTGATTTCAATGTGCCGCGAGTTCAATTCGTCATTAACGGTCGTTATCTCCTCGTTGGTGGACTGCAACTCTTCCTTCGCTGTCTCAAGCTCCTCGTTCGTGCTCTGGAGTTCCTCATTGCTGGACTCGATCTCTTCATTGGCGGCCTTGAGTTCTTCGTTGGTGGCCTCTTGCTCTTCAATGATCGCCTGCAGGGATTCCTTCGTCGACGCCAACTCGGTTTGCAAGCGCTCGATTTCACGCAAAGAAGCGGGGCTGGCTGCCTTCCGGAAGTCTTTGATCCGGATCGGCGGCTCCGACACATTGACGGGTTGGAACATGATCAGCATCCAGCGTTCTGCCGAAGCCTCGACCACAAAAGGGATGACTTCAATGGTGAGATGTTGGACGAGACCATCCGTCTCGAAGCTGATCCCGGTTCTGCGCACCCCGCGCTTCTGCGTGATGCATTGATGCAAAAGAGCGGTCAAATCTCCGGCCAGCGGCGCGCGAACCATCTTCAAGATGTTTAAGCTGGCCACTCCGGGCGCGTGTTCGAGGTAGGTCGCGGTTTGTCCCCGGAAATGCCAGACCTGCAGGCGGCCATCGACGAGCACCCCGCAGGGCGCGAAATGGGTGAGGATGAGTTGGTCTGCGGCCTGTTGAATTTGGGAGCTCGATTTCGGCTCGCGCGCTGGAGGATTGGCTTTGAGAATCACAGGAAGCGGCTTTGGGCTCACCCGGCTGGCGGGTTCAGATTTCAAACTGGGCACCTGCGCGATGGCTGTTTTCTTGGCGTAAATTTTTTGTTTTTTATCCACAAGTGAGAAGAGTTCGGCAAAGCCTCCTATCGTTTCAGATCCACCCAATATCAATGCGCCATGCGCGTTGAGTGCATAATGGAAAATGGGAACGCATTTGCGTTTCAGAGTCGGCCCGAAATAAATCAGCAGATTCCGACAGCTCAGCAGGTCGATCCGGGAAAACGGCGGGTCGTCACAGATGTTCTGTCGCGAAAACGTGCAGAGATCACGGATCTCACGCGTGATCCGATAGGTGCTGCCTTTTTTCACAAAAAACCGCCGCAACCGGTCCTCGCTGACAAATTCGCTGATCGTGTCCGGATAAATCCCGGCGCGGGCCGTGGCTAGGGCGATCTCGCTCAAGTCCGACCCAAAGATTTGCACTCGGGACTGCATTTTTAACTGGGCCAGGGCCTCGACTGCCACGATCGCAAGGGAATAAACCTCCTCGCCTGTGGCACATGCGGGCACCCAAAGCCGCAGATCACGCGCAGGTTCTTTGGCCAGAATCAGGCGGGGCAGCACTTCCTGCTTGAGAAAGTCGAATGCCTCGGGATCCCGGAAAAAGTTGGTCACATGGATCAGGAGATCGTTGAAGAGTTCCGTCAATTCCTTGGGGTTGCACTGGAGAACTTTGACGTAGTCGTCGATCCGCTCAATGCGTTCGAGGCTCATCCTGCGGTAAACTCGCCGCTGGAGTGTGCTTTGTTTATAATGAGCGAAATTTACCTTCGAGCTATCGTTTAATAGCTTGAAAATTTGTTGGAACGGCTCGGACGACCGTTCCTCGGGGCCTGTGCTCTCGGAATTGCTTATCGGCGGCAGTGGCTGGCCAAGGTCAGGGTTCGGTCCGCCGGAGTGGATTGCTGGCGAGTCGGGGGACGAGCGCCTCCTGGCGGACCTTGATTTTATCATCGGGGGGCTAATCTTGTCGCCCGGGGTAGCTCCGGCAAGTCTCCAGTGCGATAGCGCTTGCAGGAATCTGTGCTGGGGACGCGCCCTTGAAAGCGCATTTGAAAGCGACGGGACTTGGCTGCCACCCGTTTCGGAGGCGCCGGGACGGGGCTGCCACCCATTTTGTCATGGCGCGGCTGGGCCGCTGCGCACACAGCGAAAGCCGATGTCCGCCCGCGCCGTGTCGGGAGGCGCCTGCATGCGCGCGCTTGGCCTGTAGGCTTTGCTATACGAGTCGCCGCAAAGATAGGAACCTCCTCGCTGCACTCTCGCGCCCCGTGCGCCGGGCGCGGTCTCCGGGCCTTTGGGATCGGTGCGCGGACTTTTAGCGTAGAATTCGCCGTCATACCAGTCGGCGCACCATTCCGCAGCGTTGCCGGCCATGTCGAAAAGGCCGTAGCCATTCGACGGGAAACTGCCCGTGGGCGCGGTGCCTTTGAACCCGTCCTCGACCGCGTTTTCGATCGGGAAAGTTCCCTGCCAGAGATTGGCCATCCAGTGGCCGTCCAACATTTTTTCGCGGCCCCAGACGAAAGGATTATGATTGAGGCCGCCCCTGGCAGCGAATTCCCATTCGGCTTCGGTGGGGAGCCGCTTATTGGCCCAGCGGGCATAAGCTTGAGCATCGTCCCAAGTAACTTGGACGACGGGATGTTTCTCGCGGCCGACGAGGGAGGAGGCGGGCCCCTCCGGGTGTTGCCAGTTGGCGCCGGGAGTGAAGGTCCACCAAGAGTCGGTTTCTTCGGCCGAGGGCATCTTGGCTGGGGGCGTAAAGGTGAGTGCGCCGGGGGCGCGGACAGCGGTGGCCGGGCGCTCGGCCATTGTCACGTAATGGGTGGCTTCGATGAAGCGCGCGAACTGTTCATTGGTGACTTCGGTTTTATCGATCCAAAAGCCGTTGAGCTTGATGTCATGAATCGGGAGTTCATCGGGCAATCCGTCGTTGGCGCCCATGGTGAATTTGCCGGCTGGCACCCAGAGCATTTCGCCGCTCGGAGAGAGGTCTTCCACGGCCTTCGCGTCGCGCTGGCGCTTGATCCGCAGGGCTTCGCGGCTGACGCCTATGGTGGCCAGCGTGATGCCCGCCAGTAGAATGCCGCTGATGATCAGCGCCGAGCGGGTGGCCGGGGGCAGGATGAACTTCGATTCGGGGTCAGGATTTTTGCTCACGATATTTTAGGAGAAAAGAGAGGCGGGGGCTGGGTCAGTTTGCGTACGCGGCGACGCGCGATTTCCAGCCCGGTAACCAGCGGGATTCCCCGCGCTGTGGCGGGGCATTGCGGACGCGGCGTTCGAGCACGTGGCTGGCAGCTTGGGCAAAAGCCCGGGTGGGCTTGCCGTCCGGGGCCATGGCCAGAAGGACTTGGAGCAGGCCCCAGCCCTCGCCTTGATAGCGTTCGCTGGGGTTCGTGCCTTCGCCTTTGAAATTCACATAATCCACGAGCGCAAAAGTGCCTGTGCCGGTCGCCGCCAAGCGGAGAAAATTATTCTTCAACAGCTCGCGCTTGGTGGTTGGAGCTTCGGCGAGCATTTTGGGCAGGGCGTCTTCCATGCGCTGGGCCAGAAATCGGCTTTGCAGGCGCAGCGTGGAGGCCAGCAAATCGCGCAGGCCATTCATGCGGTCGCTCTTGAAATCCCGCTGGAAATCCGCGCGCGACGTCCATGGGCAATCGGTCTGGGCGCTCAACCAGCCGGGCACATGCGCGCCGTTTTCGCTCAGGAACTTCAAGAGTTTCGGGAAGCTTTCCTCGAATGGCCCGCGCGCCCCGGCGTGATACCAAATAAAATGGCCAATCCCCAGGGAGGCGAAGTTTTCCCCGGCGTTCCAGGAGGTGAGCCCGTCCCGGGTCCCGGCGCATTCGTTTTGCCAAACCCGACGGCCCATGGTTTCGAGCTCCTCGGAGGACGGGGCCGCGCTCGCGCTGAGTGTGGTGAGAGCTGCGAGGAATGAGGCGGCGAAAAAATTCATCGGCGTAAATTTACCCACATCCGCTCCAAGACAAAGCAGAAGTGCAGGCGGGGCCGAGTTTTCCCATGACTAAGTTTTCCCATGACTTCGCTGCCTGCGCCCCCCTAGCTTCGTGCCCATGCAGAAATCCGATGGAATGAATTACGCTCCTGAAGGCAAGCCTGAGCCGGTGGTGGAAAAAGGGGAGTTTGCTTTCGCGGCGGTGTCGCTCGATCACGGGCACATTTACGGTCAATGCAAGGGACTGACGGAGGCGGGTGGTGAGCTGCGGTATGTTTACGATCCGGATCCGATCAAGATAGAGAAGTTTTGCAAAACGTTTCCGGGCGTGCAGCCCCTTGCGAGCCTGGAGGCTGTGCTCGAAAAGTCCGATGTGCGCTTGGTGGCAGCCGCCGCCATCCCCAGTCTGCGCGGCCCGTTGGGACTGCAGGTGATGGATGCCGGGAAAGATTATTTCACCGATAAAACGCCATTTACCACGCGGGAACAGCTCGCAGACGCCCGCCATAAAGTCGCCCAGACCGCTAAAAAATACATGGTCTATTTCAGCGAACGGCTCCATGTGGAATGCGCCGTGCGCGCCGGTCAACTCATCGAGCAAGGTGCCATCGGTCGGGTCGTGCAGGTGCTCGGCTTGGGCCCTCATCGCTGTTCCCCGAGCACTCGCTCCCCGTGGTTCTGGGCCCGGGAGAAAACCGGCGGGATTCTTTGTGATATCGGCTCCCACCAGTTCGAGCAGTTTCTGCATTTTTCAGGGGCGAAATCCGCCACTGTGGTCAATGCGCAGGTGGCAAACTATCATCACAAAAACTATCCCGAATTTGAAGACTTCGGAGAGGCCAATTTGGTGGCGAACAACGGGGCGACGAATTATATCCGGGTGGATTGGCTCAATCCGGACGGACTGCATACGTGGGGGGATGGGCGCACATTTATCCTGGGCACAGCGGGTTATATTGAGCTGCGGAAATACATCGATGTGGGGCGCGAAAACGAAGGCGATCAACTCTATCTGGTGGATCACAAGGGCGAACATCACATCCGCTGTCGCGGTGTGGTGGGCTATCCCTTCTTCGGCGCGCTGATTCTCGATTGCTTGAACCGCACCGAAAACGCCATGACTCAGGAGCATGCGTTTCTGGCCGCCGAACTCTGCCTGCAGGCGCAGCAAGTCGCCAAGCGTATCGAATAAGTTTGCGCAGACCCTAAAGAGAGGCAGCAGGGCCGCAGTCACGGGATCCTGCGAAAAAAAACTCGGCGTTCCAACGGGATGCGTCTAGACACTGTTTCCTACTATGAAAACCATTGCCTCGTTTTTGGCCGTTACCGTCCTCGCCTTGAGCTTTTCCTCCTGCCAGAGCACGGAGAAAAAAGGCTGCTGCAAACCGCACCCCGCCCCTTGCACAGCTAAGTAGAGGCTAAGGTCTCAAGCAGAAGCGACAGTCTCAAGTCGGGACTGCGATCTCTTCATCAACGCGATTGCTGGAAGTGCAAACTTCTTGCAATCGCGTTTTTTTACGCCCGTGTCCCTCCCTTAATGGGCCGGGGTCGGTTTTTGCGCCCGAGCAGCAGCGGCGGCTTCGAATTCGGGCGTGCCAGGAACCGCTGAGAGCCGTTGAAGCAGCCGTTTCTCACGGGTAATTGCTTTTTCCGCGTTGAGCGCTGTCAGGCGCTCATTGGCCAACGCCCGGTCTTTTTCAGCGTTCATATGGTAGATGAACCAGAGGACAACGGAGAGGAAGATCATGCACAAGCCGCCCAAAATCGTCACCACCGTCTTGTGGCGGCCCACGAAAAGTCTGAGATGCGTGCGCAACCCAGCGCGTTCGGCTTTGGTGGCGAAGCCGCCCTGCCAGGCGGTGATGTCGGCCTGCATCTCTACGACGCTCTGATATCGCGCCTCGGGCTCCTGCATCATGGCCTTCATGACCACCGCCGAGAGCCCTTCAGGAATGCGCCGCCCGGGGCAGTGCATTAATTGAATGGATTGATCTCGCGCTTGGCCAACCTGGGACCGGCGCGAAGTCTTGGGCGTCTTGTTGTAACTCGAAGGCGACGCGATCTCGCCGCTCAGAATCTTGTCCACCACTTCCGCCACAGTCTCGCCCGTTACCGGCGGCCGCAGCGTGAGGATGGCGTATAGAATTTCGCCGAGCACAAAGATGTCCGAGCGCGCATCGATATTCTCAAGCTCGCCTCGGGCCTGTTCCGGCGAGATAAACGGCGGCGTGCCGATGATGATGCCGTGCATGGTTTGAAAACCGCGGGCGTCGGGCAGCGGCTGTGGCACCGCAAAGATCGGCTGAGGCGTTGGGTCGGGCGGCCGCGGCGCTGCCGTCATGTTTTTGGCCAGCCCCCAGTCCATGACCAAGACTTCGCCGTAAGCGCCGATCATCACGTTCTCAGGCTTGAGATCGCGATGCACCACGCCCTTGGAGTGGGCAAATGCGACGCCGTCGCAAATTTTGAGAAAAATCGTCACCAAAGTGGCCAAGGGATACTTAGCGATCGTCTTGGGCTTGCCGCTGCGGAGGTTTCGGAGGACATCGTCCAAGGTAGTGCCCTTGACGAATTTCATCGCGTAAAAAGTTTCACCCTGTTCATCCAGACCCAGTTCGTAGACAGGCACGATATTGGGATGCTCGAGCTGCCCGGTGAGCTGCGCTTCATCAATAAAACGCAGCACGTTCTCGCGGGAGAACTGCGTGCTGGTCTTCATCACCTTCATCGCCACAGTGCGCCGGATTCTCAGATCCCGCGCCTGCATCACCACGCCCATCCCGCCCCGGGCTATGGTGGTGATGACCCGGTATTTTTTGGCCTCCAACATCTGGCGCACGGCTTCCAGCCCCAGGTCCTTGTCCCAGAGCGCCTCGGCAAGCTGTCGGCTGGCTGATTCCTTGAGCCCGATCCGCAGCCGCGCGCTGCCGATCTGCACTTCTTGATCCGCCCGCACCCGAGTGGGGATCTGCACCTGAACGCCATCGATAAAGACCCCGTTGCTGCTGCCCACGTCTTCAATCACCAATTCAAACCCGCTCAGGGTCAGCCTGGCGTGATGGCGCGAGACTTGATCCGCGTCGACCAGAATGTGACAGGTGGAGTCGCGCCCGATAATGTACTCCCCGTGTTCAATGGAGTATTTGGCCAGCAGCGTTTGATTGGAGTAAACAACGACATCGGCCAAAATTGCGGCATTGGCAGGTGCCGCAGTTCCGTTGCGGGTGTCTGAATCAGGCTGGACTGTTAAAAAGTCGCTCACGGGCTTAGCAAGTCCAGCGCCCATGCCGCAGGAAATCTGTGGGGAGTTATACTGGGTGAATGATGAGGGATGAATGATGAGGGATGAATGATGAGGGATGAAGGATTCGGAGAACGCAGGTGCCGTTCATCTCGAAGGCTTCTCTCCTTCATAATTCATCACTCATCCTTCATAATTCAAAACGGCGTCCCCCGGGGAAATGGGGGACGCCGTTGAACGCAAAAAATGGGAGTGCTTAAAGATGTCAGTCTACAGACCTGGAATCGCTGCGGCGGGCTCAGCCGTTGGCAACACCACCGGAGTCACGGGTGCCCCGGTCGGAGATGACGAACCTGCGGGACTCAAAGGAGTGGTGTCGCCTACAGCCGTCGGCGGCGGGATGATGGGGACCAAGGAGCGATTCGGCGGCGGGACAAAGTGATTAGGCTTGTTAGAGAACGTATTGCTGTAAATCGTGCCGCATCCGGCCATGGCTAGCGACATTAGGACAAGCGGGAGGGGACTGCAGTTTGGGCGGAACATGTTCTCCCTTTATGGGATGCAGTTGCGGGTCGTCAACACCGCGTCGTGGTAATCCAACGATTTCTTCAGGAGCGCCCCCCGGCCGGAGCCATAGTTCAGGTCGAAATGCGGCCTGGCAATGGAGTGAAACGCGGGGACTAAACGACATGGTAGCGGTGGGCGTAATCCCAACCCCTCTGCGGCTATGCGTTAAAGCCTCAGGCGTTGCGCGGAACGGCGATGGAGTATTTAGCCGCAAAGATCGCAGAGACCAAAAACCCAGAGACTGCGCTCTGCGCCGCTGCGTTACAAAAAAAGAGAGGCGCGATAAATCGCGCCTCTCGAAAACTCAAACTGAAATCTATCCCGCGCTACTTCATCGTTGGCGTGTATCGGTAGTAAACCTCGAGCATCAACACACAAAGAGTTGTGCGGAAATACTGTCCGTATTCGTCATTATTGTCGTGGCCCCCGGTTGCGCCGGTTGGTGGCCAGGAACCATCGGAAGAGATGTTCGTAGCGATCTCATCTTGGAACATCTTATTCCATTTCGACCAAGCCGTTCCGCCATACATGAGGCAGGCCTGAGTGTTGTAGTACCAAGCGTATAGGTTCGCGTGCTCTTCCTTGTATTTGACAGGGTATTTCTTCTCCGATTCGTCGAGCATGAACTCAATGCCGCTTCTCACGACCTTGTCCTTGTCCTGCTTCCAGAAGTAAGTGCAGAGCACGCCGACACCGGTAAGGCTGTATTTGTCCTCAGCGGTTCTGTAGCCGAACCCGCCTTTGGGGCCTTGCACGCGCTTCATGTCCAGCACTGCCTTGTCGAGAGCCTCATCGACGCCCGGGATCTTCAGCTCAGAAAGATGCGCGGCCTTGAGTGCCTGCACCTGCCAGCCAGTCACCGACGTATCGCTGTTAGGCTCCATTGAGTAGGAATAATTCCAGCCGCCGTCAGGAGCCTGGCCTTTTACGATAAAAGTGACGGCTTTTTTGAGCAACTCCACGTAGCGCTCATCTTTCGTCATCGTGTAATATTCGCCCAACGCATAAGTGGCGATCCCGTGCTCGTAGACGCCATGTTGGGTAAACCCAGCTTTTCCACCCTCAAAGAGATGGCCATCTTGTTCAGTGCCCAACTTGAGCATCCAATCGAGCCCCTTCTTCACCGTGGCGCCGAACTCCGGAGATTCCGGCAATTCGCCGTGCCCGAGAAAACAAAGGAGCGCTAAGCCGGTCATCGCCGACTTGTGGCTCGGGCCCCATGATCCATCCGCACTCTGGTGGTCTTTGAGCCAGTGCAACCCTGCCATCACAGCCTTCTCGCTCGACTGCTTGCCGCCATTATTAAGGATTGCCATGCTGCGGGCTTGGCCGCCTGCTCGGCCGCCCATTGCGCCGGTTAATCCTTTGCCAGATCCAGAGCCACTCATTTTTGGCAACGCCCCGATTGTAGCGGTCCCGATGGCCTTCATGGTCGGCACCGGGATATTCGCCATGGTAAATGCGGTGGGCTGGGATGAGGAGCTCACGATTGCACTCACGGTCGGTGCGCTAACAGTGGGTTCAGCCACCGTCTGGGTGGTGGGCTCTTCGGGCGTGGCGTCAGGAGGCTGCACTACGACAGATTCAGTGCCGACCAATGGGCCGTCTGGAGCGAAGTCAGGCGGCTTAACGTAACTCTTGAAAAGCACCACGCTGCCTCCCAGCACCACGAGCACTACATGAAGTAGGAGCGAAAATGTGAGAAAACGCGATTGGGCGAGCTTTTCCTGAAGCGCGTGGATGAGATTTTTTTTCGGTGGAGTTGGAGGGGGTTCGAGCAGGGGGTCCATAGTATTTTACAAAAAAGATTCAGTTTATGACTATCAATCCTGCGAGCAATACCTGAGGCGAAATATTTACCCCGGCCGGAG
>JAYTYG010000308.1:0-6598 GCA_043742585.1 Spartobacteria bacterium | reverse complement strand
GAAATCCCCTGGGACCAAACCGCGCTGATCGTTTGGCAGGCGCCAATTCCAAAACCCGATAACGTGCTTGGTAAACAGTTGATTCAACACGCGGCAGCGGGTCGGAGTATCTTGCTTTTGCCGCCGGAATCCCCCGATGACTCGGAGCTGTTTGGAATGCGCTGGGCGCGCTGGAGCCTGGCTGACAAACCACAGAGAGTGGATCGTTGGCGGAGCGATACGGATTTGCTCGCGAACACCCGGGACGGCACGGCGTTGCCAATGGGTTCACTTGAGTTAACTCGATCCTGCGGCATTCTCGGCGCCGGGGTGCCCCTTGCCCAGATCAAGGGCGGTGGCCCCATTTTGCAGCGCGGTGCGGCGGCGCAGCACGTTTACTTTCTGGGGACTTTGCCCGGTTCGTCCAGTCTGGCTCGCGATGGCGTGGTCATGTTCGCGCTGTTGCATCGCGCTCTCAATGACGGCGCGCGCACCCTGGGCAAAGCCCGGCAGCAAGTGGCTGGCGCGATGGTTCTGGGCGCGGACCCGGGTAAATGGAAATCGCCGGAGGAATCCGGTTCTGGGGCTGCGGGCAGTCGTGCGTTGCGAGCTGGCGTCCTGGTGAGCGGGAGCGAGCTTGTGGCGCTGAATCGGCCGCCCGGCGAGGATGAGCCGCAGGCGTTGACTGCAGCGGATGTTGACGAGTTGTTTGCGGGTTTGGATTTCCGCGTGCTCACCGACTCGCTGGAGGATGGGCGCAGTCTCACCAGCGAGATCTGGCGGAATTTCCTGCTGGCCATGGCGCTGGCGTTGCTGGGGGAAACTTTGCTTTGCCTGCCAGGTCGACCCGAGGCTGCAACCCTCAAGAAATCGCGCGGCTCAATGGGGGCGGGTTCTGATTTTGAAGTTTTGCAAGAGGTATGAGACCCACTGCGCAATCTCTGGTTTTTACGCACTCAGGGTTCTCTTTGCTGGTGGCGGTGGGCTTTGTCTTTGTGATAGCTGGGCTGGCTTTTGTGGCCTGGAAACGCAGCGGCTTTCGCGCAGTGATAGGTTGGCTGGAGGCGTTGCGGGTGGTGATAGCTATATCGATAGCTGTCACCCTGAATCAGCCTGAATGGAAGGAGGTTTTTAAGCCTGAATCCAAGCCGACCCTGGTGATTCTGCGGGATGCTTCGCATTCGATGGAAACGCGCGATATCCTGGATTCTAACAATCCCGGTGCCGAGGCGAAGTCCCGCGCTGAGGTGGCCAAGCGGGTTTCCGAGGATCCCGCCTGGCACGCGCTGGCCGAGCGTATGGAGGTGGTGGTGGAACCGTTTTCCTCGACTCAACAACCGCCCGAGGAAGGCACCGATCTCAATGCGGCGCTGATTCAGGCGGTGGAGAAACATCCCCGGCTCAATGCGGTGGTGCTGTTAAGTGACGGCGATTGGAATAGCGGCGAGCCTCCGACCAAGGCTGCCACAGCCTTGCGCATGAACGGGGTCCCGGTGTTCGCACTTGGGCTGGGCGCGGAGACTCGGCTGCCTGATGTTGATCTCACTGGGTTCGATGTGCCCACGTTCGCCATTGCAGGGAAACCGTTGCGGATTCCATTCACGATCGAGAGTTCGCTGCCGCGCGATGAATCGGTGACTTTGGAGATGACGACGTCGACCGGGGAGAGTCTCTATAAATCAGTAATTATCCCGGCGATGAGTCGCTTGCAGGACGTGATCACATGGAAACCCGCAGTGGCGGGCGAGCTCAAGCTGACGCTAACTGTGCCGAAGACCGCTGACGAACGCTATATAGCTAACAATTCTCTCGAAGCGCCACTGTCTATTCGCAAGGAGCAGTTGCGCGTGCTCGTCGTGGAGTCGTATCCGCGCTGGGAGTTCCGTTATTTACGCAATGCGTTGGAGCGCGACCCGGGCGTCCGTGTGGAGTGCCTGCTGTTGCATCCCGACCTCGGGAAGCCTGCCGTCGGGCGTGGTTATTTGCCGGCGCTGCCCAAGGATGAGGACTTGGCCAAGTATGACGTGGTTTTTCTGGGGGACGTCGGATTGGAGAGCGGTCAGCTTACTGTGGATCAATGCAAGTCTCTCCAGAAATTGATACGCGATCAGGCCGCCGGGCTCGTCTTTCTCCCAGGGTTGCGCGGCTTCCAGGCTTCGCTTCAGGACTCGGCTCTGGGCGATCTCGTGCCTGTCATCTGGGACCAGGCTCAGCCGCATGGTTGGGGAAGTTCGGCTCCCGGCAGGTTCGCGCTTACCGAAACTGGTCGGCGCAGTTTGCTGACGAAGCTCGAAGATACCGATGAAGCCAGCGCCAAGGTTTGGCAGACGCTGCCTGGGTTTCAATGGTATGCGGCGGCGGCGCGGGCGAAGGCTGGAGCGGACGTGCTGGCGACGCATGCGAGTGAAAGCAATCGCTTCGGGCGGATCCCGTTGATTGTCACGAAAACGTATGGTGCTGGTAAAATTTTATTCATGGGCACGGACGGCGCGTGGCGCTGGCGCAAAGGGGTCGAGGATCAATATCACTATCGGTTTTGGGGGCAGGTGGTGCGCTGGATGGCGTATCAGCGCAATATGTCTGCGGGCGAAAAGATGCGGCTCTTTTATTCACCGGATCGGCCCAACGCGGGCGCTGTGCTGACATTAAATGCCAATGTCAGTAGTCGCACAGGCGAACCATTGCGTGAGGGAAATGTCATTGCCCAAATCATTGCGCCGTCAGGAAAGACAGCCAGCATACACTTGGCGCCCGCAGGCGAAGATGCGTGGGGACTTTTTAGCGGCGTCTTTATTCCCAATGAACCCGGCGAGTTTAAAGTGCATGTGACTTGCGCAGAGGCGGGTTCGACTCTCGATGCCGTGCTGTCTGTCCAGGGGGCGGCTCGCGAAAAACTCGGGCTCCCGGCCAAGCTCGATGTGTTGCGGGAAATTGCCCAGCTCAGCCGGGGCCGGATGATGGAGAGCACGGATCCGGCAGCAGTGATTGCGGCGCTTGACGCGTTGCCTAAACCAGGACTTCAGGAGCGCCGCGTTCAGATCTGGGCGCATCCGCTTTGGGCGGGAATGCTGGTCCTTCTGCTGTGTGTGTTCTGGGTGGCGCGAAAATCCGTGGGCTCATTCTAAATCCGGCGCTCGATGAAAACCAAACTGCCCCCAGTTCTTGAAGCCAAGCTCGTGGATTTTCGACGTCGGGTTTGGGTGCTGAAGCTCACCGAAGGTTTGTTCGCTGCTGTGTTCGGCATCGCGTTGTCTTACCTTGTTGTTTTTGTGCTCGATCGGTTTTTGGAAACGTCTGCCTGGTTGCGCCTGGTGCTTTTGATTTCCGGGGCGACGACTTTGGGGCTGGGGTTGCCATTGAAATGGCATTCCTGGGTTTGGCGTCAGCGTCGGCTGGAAGATGCTGCGCGGCTTTTACGGCGGACTTTTCCGCAGTTGGGTGACCAATTGCTGGGCATCGTGGAATTGGCGCGGCTTGATACAGGCACAGCGGGACGTAGTGAGCGCTTGGTGCAAGCGGCCATGGCGCAGGCTGTGGCGGCGGTGAAAGATCAGGATTTTAGCGGCGCTGTGCCGCACGCCCGGCATCGTCAATGGGGTTGGGCCGCCGGGGGCTTGTGCGCGATGCTGCTGCTTGCATTTGTGTGGGTGAATGAAGCTGCTGTAAATGCGCTGGCGCGTTGGCTAACTCCCTGGCGCGCTGTGGAACGCTATACATTCGCCAAGCTCGAGCCCTTGCCTCGCTGTCTCGTGGTGCCTTACTCCGAACCGTTTGAACTGCCTGTCCGCCTCGCCCAGGATACGCGACGGACGCCCGATCAAGGCACAGGCAGGATCGGCAGGCAGCCTGTGGTTACGGCGCCGCAGGCGGCAGGAACGTATTCCCTGAATTTTCCACCGCAGAAATTTGACGCTAAACTCGCAGTGTCCCTCGGCGACGTGCGCAAATCCATCGACATTCAGCCGCGTCCACGGCCGGAGTTGGCGGAGTTAGCTGTGCGCCTGCAGTTACCTGGTTATTTAGGATATAGCTCCGAACAGCGTATAGAAGTGCGGGGCGGTTCGGTGAATGTAGTCATAGGCGCCAAGGCCGGGTTTGAGGCAAAGGCCACTCGCGCCCTCGCCAATGCGTCGATGGACGGTCTGCCGCAACGGGTCGAGGGCGATAGAATTCTCACCAGCTTCGCCGCTGTCACTGAGGATACGGCGCGCAAATTTGTGTGGAAGGATGTCGATGGTCTCTCCCCGCGCGTGCCGCTGGTGCTCAAAATACGGGCGGTCGAGGATGTCGGCCCGCGTATCAGCGCCCGCCGGGATTCCAGTGAACAGGTGATTCTGGATTCCGAGGTGGTGGCTTTTGATTTAACTGCGGCCGACGATTTTGGCGTAAAAACTGTCGGCCTGGAATGGGTGGGCTCGCTCACGCAACCCGATGGGGTTTCTCCGATTCGTGGCGAAAAAGTCGCCGCCGCCGGGTCTAATGAAAAACGGGAGATTGAGGCGCGGGCGACTTTTTGCGCGGTGCGCGAGGGGCTGAGTCCGCAGACCGTGGAAGTGAGGGCGTGGAGCGACGACTACATGCCGGAGCGTCGACGTTCATATTCCGCGACGTTTGTGCTCCATGTTTTAAACAAGACCGATCATGCGCTCTGGTTGAGTGAGCAGTTTGGGAAGTGGCTGGAGGTGGCCAAGGAAAGTTATGAGCGGGAGCAGCAACTGCATCAGACGAATAAGGAGTTGCGTGCGTTGAGTGCGGAGGCGCTGGATCGGCCTGAGAACCGTCGCAAAGTGGCGGAGCAAGCCTCGGCGGAGAGCGCCAACGCAGCGCGTCTGGAGAGTCTCACCGAGTCCGGGCGCAGCCTGGTGGAGCAGGCTACGAGGAACGATGAGTTTGATGCCAAACGCTTGGAGTCTTGGGCCGAGATGCTGAAATCATTGACCGACATCGCCTCCAAGCGAATGCCGGCCGTGTCGGATTTGCTCAAGCAAAGCGCGAACGCTGCGGCCGCCAAAGCGGGCGCCCCTGGACAGCCGGGCAAACCCGGAGAGGACGGCAAACCCGGCGCGGCAGGCGAGCCGGGCAAGATCGCGCCGAGCTTGAGTCAGGGGGGGGCGCCACCAGCCAGCCCTGCGGGTGCGCCCGATCCGAAAGCGCAGCCCAGCCCGGCTGTGCCAAGCGTGTCAGATCGCGAGGCGGCTTTGGGTAAAGTTGAAGAGCCCAAGTCAGGCGAGCCCAATGTTGCATCGAAACCTTCCGGGCCAGGGAAGTTGGGATTGCCCGTTACCACGCTCGCGGCGGTGCCGAAAAAGAGGGCACCTGCGGGCGACCCTGAAGATGCGGAGTCGCCGGCACAGGAGAAGATTGAATCGGCGATTGATGCGCAAAAGGATTTATTGGCGGAGTTCGCCAAGGTGTCGGATGAACTGGGGGAGATATTGTCGAGCTTGGAGGCTGGGACGTTTGTGAAACGGTTGAAGGCCGCTTCCCGCAGGCAGCAAGCTCTCGCCACGAGTATTAATGAAAAGACAATGAATGCGTTTGGGATCGAGCACGCGATGCCCAATGAGGGCGCGCCCCTCGTCAAACGGGCGATGGACGAAAGCGTAGTGGTGCGGGTGATACAGAGCGATCTGGATGCTTACGCTCAGCGCAAGTCGGAGAGTCGCTATACGCGCATTCTTGAGTCGATGAAGAAGGCCGGGGTCATTGAGGCTTTGGCCCGGGACGGGGACAGAGTTTCCAATAATCTCACTGGCCAATCCATTTCCGGCTCTGAGTTCTGGGCCGATACGTTGGATCGGTGGGCGGAGGAGCTCGTGGCTGCCGCTAAGTCCGGCAAGCCCGACAAAGGTAAGAGTCAACGAAGTTTGCCGCCGGAGATTGTGCTCAAGGTGATGCAAACGTTGCGGGATGAAATTAAGCTGCGCGATGAAACGCGTGAGGTTGAAAACGCCAGGGCGGCTGTGGCGCAGGAAAAGTATACTGCCGATGCCAAGGTTCTGGCCGAAAAACAAACGCGTATTGGCGCTAACACAGTGGGCGCCATTAAGGATATTCACTTGATTCCCAACTCAGCGGATGACTTCGGCAAAGAACTCGAACTGCTCCAGGCCGTTGTGAATGTCATCGACGAGACCGAGAATATATTGGATGCCCCGGATACCGGCCCTAAAGCGATCGCGGCAGAGAGCGAGGTCATTGAACTCCTGTTGCAGGCGCAGCGGGAGGGCGCCAATCCAGGCGGCGGCGGCGGGACAACGGCTGGTGGCGGCGGCGGCGCGGCCAAGGCATCGTCCTCGGCGCTCGCGGCGTTCGGACCTGGGTCAAAGGCCGAAGGCGGCGTTGTGGTGCGCCCGGTGGGGCAGGCTACCGGGCATGCGGGTAGCGAGTTTCCCGATGAGTTTAAGCCGGGTTTAGATGCTTATTTCAACCTCCTGGAAGGTCGCAAAAAATGAGCGTGCTTCATCTATATAGATTGCGAGCTTCAAGGCTTGGTCGGCGGACGGCGGATTTGGATATATTCGGAATTGCGTCTACTCGAATCATTCCACCGCGAATAGACAGGGATTACGCATCTGAAAAACCTGTGGAAAAGTGCAGGCCCTCCCATGGTTCATTC
>JAYTYG010000307.1:0-9366 GCA_043742585.1 Spartobacteria bacterium | reverse complement strand
GGCTGTAGGGCGTAACGCCTTTGGCGTAAATACTTTGCCAGCATCGGCTTACGCGAATATCTGCACTTTCCAATGATCATTTTAGATGCGTAAGCCCTGTTTATGCTCCGACTTTTTACAAATCTCTGCGCCTCCGCGTTAAATCCCCGGCTCTGCGTTAAATCCCCGACGCTGCGTTTATTTCAGCATGCCGGATTCCAGCCATTCGCAGCTGCCGCTGAGGACTTGCTGGGCCAGCTTGTAGCCTTCGTGGTCGACGTTGTGGGCGATGCCGTCGAAGAGCCGCTGGATGCGCAGACGTGAGGATTTGCAAAAGAAGTCCGCAATGCCGGTGGCTTCTGCGTTGCCGAGGCTTTCGGCACGGGAACACGAGGCGGCAATAGCGAAGAGCTCGGCGCCGATATCCACAAAACGTCCGAGCAACACTTGTTCGCGCTCCAGCTTGGGGCCGTATCGCGCCATGGCGTGGAAGAGCGTGCGGGCGAGGCGCCTGGCGGTGCGTTGCGCGTAGCGGATATGGCGGCCCAGCCGGGAATGAAAGCCGGCGGCGCTCGCAAATGGCAGCCATTGCATCGGATACCAGGTGGCGTAGAAGGCGGCGGATTTGATGGCCGCTTCGACCCGGACCTGGCGAGGGAGCTGGGTGTTGAGGACCGGGGCGCCGATCTTGAGATGAGGATCGAGGGCTTCGCGGGCGATGAAGAGGCGCATGATTTCGCTGGAGCCTTCGAAGATGGTGTTGATGCGGGAATCGCGCATAAACCGCTCGACGGGCACGCCTTCTTCGCCTCGGGCCTGGAGGGACTGGGCGGTTTCGTAGCCGCGCCCGCCGCGGATCTGCATGGCTTCGTTGACGTGCTCCCAGGAGCGTTCGGTGGCCCAGAGTTTGCACATGGCGGCTTCGAGCCGGACGTCGGCATGTTTGTCCCGGTCGACCATGCTGGCGGCGTAAAGGGTCATGGATTCCATGGCAAATGTCTCGGCCGCCATGCGCGCGATTTTCTCGGCGATAGCGGCGTGTTTACCGACCGGGGCGCCCCATTGGACGCGTTCGGAGGCCCATTTGCGGACGATGGCCAGACAGCGTTTGGACATGCCGGCGCAGGCGGCGGGGAGGGTGAGGCGGCCGGTGTTGAGAGTGGTGAGGGCGACGCGCAGGCCTTTGCCCTGTGCGAGGAGGATATTTTCCACAGGGACTTTGACGTCTTTGAAGGAGACCACGGCGTTGTAGAGCGCTTTGAGCCCCATGAACCGGCAGCGCCGCACCACTTCCACCCCAGGCATGTTCATGTCCACGATGAACGCGGTGATCTGGCTGCGCCCGTTCTTCGACGGCGTCTTGGCCATCACAGCGATCACACCGGCTTTGACTCCGTTGGTACACCAGAGTTTCTCGCCGTTGATGATGAAATGTTTGCCATCAGGCGTCGGCTCGGCGTGGGTTTCCATCTTGCCGGGATCACTGCCCACGCGGGGCTCCGTCAGCGCGAAGGCCGAGATCTCGCCACCGGCGACCCGGGGCAGGAAACGGCGTTTTTGTTCCTCGGTGCCGAAGATGATCAAAGGCTGCGGGACGCCGATGGATTGATGGGCGGAGACGAGCGCGGTGAGATTGCCGCAGAAACTGCCGAGGATCATCGCCGCGCGGCAATACGTGGTTTGCGAAAGACCGAGCCCGCCGTATTCGGTGCCGACTTTGATGCCGAAGGTGCCCAGCTTGGCGAGCCCGTCGAAAACTTCCTGCGGGATCTCGCCGGTGCGATCGATTTCGTCGGGATCGACATTTTCCTTGAGGTAAGCGCTGAGCTTTTGCAGGAACTCTTCGCCTTTCGCCTTGGCTGCGGGATCCTGCCGGGGAAAGGGATGCAGGGCTTCAATATGAAACTTGCCCATGAACAGGCCGCCGCAAAATCCGCGTTCGGCGTCGGTGGCTTCGCGGGCGGCCTCGGTCAACTCCAGGGCGGCACGTTGTTCGGGGGACATTTTTGAGGTGTCGATGGCGCTTGGCGCGTCCTCCTCGGGGCCCGGGACTGCGGGCCGCTGAGCTGGACTTTCTGGGGTGGTGGACGTGGCGGGTTCAGTCTTCATAAAATGGACTCCGGTTAGTGGCCTGCAAAAGTGTGCAGGGCGCAAAGTGAGGGCCGACGGTCGCGGCAAAATGGGTAAGCTTATCGAATACTGTCTTTGCGCCGAGGCTGTCGGCGTAGCGCAGCGGGCCGCCCCGGAAGGGAGCGAACCCTGTGCCCATGACCATGGCGAAATCGACGTCGCCGGGCGTTTCGACGAGTTCTTCTTCGAGGCAACGGGCGGCTTCATTGACCATGAGCAGGGCCATGCGCTGCTGGAGTTCGTCGCGGGTGAAGCGCCCGGTGCTGAGCCGGAAAGGGGTCACCTCAGGATTAACCTGGGGCTCTTTGTCCCGGCTCTTGCTGTGTATATAAAAGCCTTTGCCGGATTTGCGCCCAAGCAGGCCCGCGCCGATCATTTTGCCGAGCACTTTTGGGGACCGCAGATGCTCGGGAAAGGCCGCGCTTAAAGTGGCGGCGACGTCGTCGGAGATGTCCACGCCGACTTCGTCGATGAGGCGGAGCGGCCCCATGGGCATGCCGAAGTCGAGCATGGCGGAGTCGATCTCTTCGACGGTGGCGCCGGCTTCGAAGAGGGCGCCAGCTTCGACCATGTAAGGCAGCAGGATGCGGTTGACGAGGAAGCCCGGGCTGTCTTTGACGAGGACGGGGAGTTTGCCGAGCTTCTGCACAAAGCGCAGCGCGCTGTGGATGACTTCGGGCTTGGTGTCTTTGCCGCGCACGACTTCGACGAGCTGCATTTTATGCACGGGGTTAAAGAAGTGAATCCCGATCACGCGCTCGGGATGTCGCGTGGCCCGGGCCAGTTCAGTGATGGAAAGCGCGGAGCTGTTGGTGGCCAGGATGGCGTCGGGGCGCGTCAGATCGTCGAGGCGCCGGAAGATGGCTTTTTTGATTTCCATCTTTTCCACGGCGGCTTCGATCACGAGGTCGACTTGTTGGAGTGGGACTTCGCTGGAGGCGGGCGACACGCGTTCGAGGCCGGCGCGCGCTTCGACGGGGGTGAACGTGCGGCGTTTGACGCCGTCGGCGTAGAGCTTGGAGATGGTGGCCATTCCGGCGGCCACACGGCTGGCGTCGATGTCCCGCAAAATGGTGCGCACCGCACGCGCGCTCAGCCATTGGGCGATCCCGGCGCCCATGACCCCGGCGCCGATGACTGCGGCGTGCTGGATTTTGACTTCGACTTTGGGGGCGCCGATGGGGGTGAACCCGAGCTTTTTGGAACGCTCCTGGAGGGAGAAAAGGCGGAGCAGATTTTTGGTGGAATCGAGCTTGATGAGTTCCACGATGGCCTCGCGTTCCCGGGCCAGGGATTCTTCTTCGTGCCAGGAGGAGGCGCCGGCGATGATGACTTCGAGCGCTTTGTCGATGGCGGGATAGTGCCCGTGGGTTTTGCGCAAAATGTCGGCGCGGACTTTGGGGGCAATGACGGCGTCGATGACGGCGTTGACCGGCGCGGAGTGGGAGAGGCGGTTGTGGTGCTTGCCTTTGCCCAGCCATTTGGTGGCCGCCCCCAGCAGGTATTCGCGCGAGGCCATTTCGTCGATCATCCCGAGTTTGAGCGCTTGCCGGGCGCTGACGGTTTTGCCGCCGAGGATCATGTCCAACGCCTTGGGCACGCCGATGAGCCGCGGCAACCGGGTGCTGCCGCCCCAGGCCGGGATGATGCCCAGTTGGGTTTCAGGGAGCCCGAGCTTGGTGGCACGGTCCGGCGACGCCACCCGGTAGTCGCACGCCAAACAGACTTCGTACCCGCCTCCCAACGCCGCCCCATGGATGGCGGCGACTGTGGGGAAAGGGAGCGCGACGATTTTGTTGAAGACTTTTTGCCCCAGCTCGATGAAGTGCAGCAGGTCCGCAGGGCTCATGGATTTGATGGCATGCAGGTCGGCGCCGGCGACAAAGATGGCGTCTTTGGCGCTGGTGAGAATGAGGCCGCGGGCCTGGCCGATTTTGTCGAGCTGGGAGTCGAGTTCGTCGAGTGTGGCGCGGTCGAAAACGTTGGCGGCGGAGCCTTGCCGGTCAAAGGTGAGAATGCAGATGCCGTCGTCGGTGAGTGCGTGGTGAATGTGAGGCATGGGGCGATGGGGGGGTTAGAGTCTTTCCAGCCAGAGCGCGGCGCCTTGGCCGCCGCCGATGCAGAGTGAAACCAGGGCGCTTTTGGCGTCCCGGCGTTGTAGTTCCTTGAGCGCGCTCAAGACCAGGCGCGCGCCGGTGGTGCCCACGGGATGCCCCAGCGCGATGGAGCCGCCGTTGACGTTGAGCTTCTCCTCCGGCACGGGCGTCGGCAGTCGGTGTTGCACGGCCAGCACTTGGGCCGCGAACGCTTCGTTGATCTCCACCAGGTCCGCGTCCGCGAGCTTGAGACCGGACCGCTTTTCGAGCTTCTCGATGGCGAACACCGGCCCGAGCCCCATGCGCGAAGGATCGCAACCGGCGTAGGCGTAGTCGACGAGCACCCCCAGGGGCTTGAACCCGAGCTCCTGCGCCTTGGCTTCGGTCATGACCAGCAGCGCTGCGGCTCCGTCGGTGATCTGGGAGGAGTTGCCGGCGGTGACTGTGCCGTGCCGGTCGAAGATCGGGCGCAATCCGGCGAGCACTTGCAGCGATTGATCGTTGCGCGGTCCGTTGTCCGCCACCACGGCTTTGGCTTTTTCGCCGCTGAGATAGACGGGGCAGATTTCTTCAGAAAATTTCGCGCCGGCAGCCAGCGCGCGATGATGTGAGCGGAGCGCAAACGCGTCCTGCGCTTCGCGGCTGATGCCTTCCTCCCGGGCCAGCAGCTCGGCGGTTTCGCCCATGTTAAGTCCGCTGACAGGATCGGTGAGCCCGAGCTTGAGCCCGATGCGGGGCTCGAAGTCCGCAGGCCGAAATGCCGCCAGCGCCGACATGGTGGCGCCGGCGGATTTGGAACGGGCCAGGGCGCCGAATTTCTGGGCGGCCTCGCCTTTAAAAAGCATGGGCACTTGGGACATGCTTTCGGCGCCGCCGACGACGTAGATGGAGCCGCGCCCCGCTGCCATGCGCTCGTAGGCGGCGGTGAGGGATTCAAACCCAGACGCGCAGTTGCGATGGACCGTCATGGCCGGCACCGATTGCGGGATGCCGGCGCGCAAGGCGATGACGCGGGCGATGTTGGCGGTGTCCATGGGCTGCCCGACGCAACCGATGATGACTTCGTCGATGAGCTCCGGGTCCAGCCCGGTGCGGGTGAGGAGCGCGTTGACGGCGATGCGGCCCAGCTCGTCGGCAGCCAGGCCGGCCAGATCCGAACCGGCTTTGGTAAAGGGTGTGCGGATGCCGTCAACGATAACAAGGCGAGGATTCATGGGGTGGTTGTGTTAATGATTATTGACCAGCATATATCACAAGAATCGCATCTGACTTTATTTCGAAACTTTTGTGATTTTTGTGTTCTCTGCGGTTATGATTTCTGCGGTTGAGCTAAATCTTGGTCGGCGCGGGGCGCGGCGCCAGATTGGCCGGCCGGTGATCGATGACGCGCTGTTCTTTGATGAGCGTGCCCACGCCCTGCTTGATGCGGAGCTCTTCGACGCTGTGAAATTCCACGCGGTTCGGGTGGATCTCCAACTCGGCTACGAAGCGTTCACTGAGCAGGGCGCTGAGGCGGGCGGGATCGAAGTCGTCGCTTTTTTCGACGTGCAGAATCAGTTCATCGCATTCCAGAGGGTCATCGTTGCGTTTACGGAGTTCGACCTGCCAGGTGCCGATGTGCTCCACGTTATCCAGGACGTGCTCCAGATGGTTGAAGTCCACCAGCGTGCCCTTGAGCTTGTCGATGCGCAGCTCGCGCACGTCCGAACGCCGGGAGATTTCGCCCACCAACCGCGGCACGCTCCGGCCGCAGAAAGGGCAGGGCTCGCAAAACAGGCCGCCGTCGATGCAGTCGCCGGTGCGATACCGCATCACCACGCTGCCGCGGGCGTCGAGCGGCGTGAACACGATCTCTCCGGGCTCGCCCTCGGGCCGGGGTTCACCGGTGAGCGGGTCCACGATCTCAATCAGCGCCAGGTCCGGATGCACGTGGTATCCGGCCGAGCCCGCATCTTCATCAAAGGGGCATTCGGCCCACGCCAGCTTGGCTTCGGTAAAGCCGTAGGTGCGCAGGATGTCGATTTTCGGGGCGCCGAGCTGCGCGGCGAGGCTGCGCAATTTGCGGCGAATCCCGGTGGGCGCCTTTTCGCCGCCGAGGACGATTTTTTTGAGGGAGGGCATCTGGATGCCATCGCGGACGGCCTCGGTGAACATGTGATAAAGGAATGTGGGCATGCCTATGATCACGTCGGGCTTGATCTTTTTGCTGAGGCGCAGATTGCCTTCGGTGCCCATGACTTTGCCGCCGCCTGTGCTCACCACGAAGACCCCGAACTCCGTGCCCGCATAATGGGTGATCCAGAAGGCCAGATGCGGGGCGAACGGGAACATGTTGATCATGCGCATTTCGCGATCGGTGCCGCAGACTTCCATGACGCGCTGGCCGGCGATTCTGAGGTTCTCGATGTCGTGCGCCGTGTAGACGAAGGGCACCGGATCCGCCGAGCGCCCGGTGGTGCTGGTGAGCAGCAGGGGCCGGTATTCGCGCTCGAATCCCTCGGCTACTGCGGCTCTGCCCCGGAGCAGCGCCTGGACGATGGTGCCGGGGCGCCGCGCCAGAATTGAGCGATCAGGAATGAGAATGAAATCGCGGGCCGGATCGGGCTGGGCGTCGCTGGAGGCGAAATCGAGCTTGGATGTAAATGGGATGCGGCGCAGATCATCCATCGTGCGGAGGCAGTCGGGCGTGATTTTTTCGCGCCGGAACAACGCCCCGTAATGCGAGGAAAACGGGAGCACGGTGTCGCGCAAATATTTGCGTAACCGGCCGAGTTGCCAGTCATGCAGCGCGGATGTGGGGCGGGACGGCCACTGAGGTCGCTGGGAGTTTGGCTTCATGGGGGTGGACGAGCGTCTTGAGCGCGTTTAACTGGGACTCAGCCGCTTCCCGGCCGAGGGTGATGTATTTGCCGGGCTTGGTGAAATCGTGCCAGACGGCGTCGCAGGCCAGCGGACGCAGGAGCACGTCGGCGTGTTGGGAGGCGCTTTCGGCGACCCGGGTTTGGGCGCCGTTAACGGCCTGGAGCATGGTGTCGAGGATGTTGCCGTGGGCAAAGTAGTTGATGTGTTTACTGAGGCTGCGCCGAACCTTCGCCCCGAAAGACGCCTGCTGGATCTGTGCGCGTTCCAGATTGAGCCAATGCCGGAGCCGCTCGGGCGGTGGGATGACGTTGACGGCGATGATGCGTTCGATCCCCATTTCCTCCAGGACGTCGACCGGCAGCGGATCGGCGATCCCGCCGTCGATGTAGGTTTCCCCGTCGATTGTCACCGGCACGCAGACGCCCGGGATGGCGATGCTGGCGGCGACACATTCGGACACGTCGCCGTTGGCAAACACGATGCGCTCCAGGGTGTCGAGATGCGTGGCCACAACGCGCAGCGGCCGGATCATGTCCGAAAAATGGGAGTCCCCAATGGAGCGTTGCAGGCGGGTGGCAATGCGGCGGGTGCGCAGGAAACCTTGGCGGGGCGGGAGCACGGGGTCCATGAGGGACCAGAGGCCCCAGCGGTTTTCGTGTTCGCGCGCCACTTTTTCGAGGCCGGCGCCGTCGAGCCCATAGGCCCACAGTGCGCCGACGTAGGCGCCCATGCTGGCCCCGGCGATGCAATCGATCTCAATCCCGTGCTCTTCCAGAACCTGGATGACGCCCACGTGCGCCAGCCCTTTAGCGCCCCCGGACGAGAGCGCCAGCCCGATCCTGCACCGGGCGATTTCGCGGGCGAGCCGGTTGATGTGGAGCGTGAACCGATGATCGCCCGAGCCGGGCTCGCCGCTCAGCGGGAAACCGCGCGCGATGGAATGCAGGGGATGCCCGAGCTGCTTGAGCGTGGCGTTCATCTCGGCGGCGGCCACATGTTCCTCGGCAAAGAGGATGGGTTTGACGTGCAGACAATCCCCGTGGGTGCGCTCGCAGAGTTCGCGGATCAGGAGCTGGAAATCATAGAGATTCTGCACGCTGGGCTGCATGAGCACGAAGGAGAGATCCGATTGGATGATGGTCTCGGTGGCAACCGCCACGGGCAGGTCAGCGCTGACGTTGAGTAGCACAAAGTCGTAATGCCGCCCGCAGTGGCTGAGCAGCGCTGCCACCAGCCCCGCCGCTCGCGAGTCCACCCCGGCGCAGAGTCGCAACTCGAAAAAGCCGCCGGCATGCTCGCGCAGTTGTTTTTGAAAACAGAACTCCCCGTTGATGGTGCGCTCCAGCGTCGGCCAATCTTCCAGGGACGCGGTCTCCCGCGAAGCGCCTTCTGAGGAGGCGCCGATGTGAATCAGGAGCACGCTCTGGCTGGTGAGCGAAAGCATCGAGGCGGCCAGTTTGCGGGAGACTTCCAGCGCGTCGAGCCGCGAAGAAAGTGGCACCAGCGAGACGATCCGCCGCACTGTGGCGCCGCGTCCGTATTCGCGTTCCCGGACCCTGCGGACCCGGCCGGTGACGGTCTGGGCGAAGCGGCCGGCGATGCTGGGGTCATCGGCGAAAAGGCCGCGCATCTCGGCGCTGGGGATCCGGAGGAGGACGCTATGTGTGACAACTGTGACCGTGGTGCGGTAGGGCTCGTAATTAAGCAGGGAACGTTCGCCCAAGGTGTCGCCGGTCCCGAACACTTCTTCCACCAGGCTCACTCCGTTGTCGCCGCGCACCAGCGATTCGCAGCGCCCGCTAATAATGAGGTAGATGGCGTCGCAGGGGTCGCCTTCCTTAAACACCACGGTGCCCTTTGGGTATTCGGCGAACGCAGGCTCTGCAAGCAAACGGCCGAGGGCGCGCGTGGGAATCAGGGACAGGATGGGATGCGGTTTGATCGAGCCTGCGTTTAACGAGAGGTTGGAAAGGGCCTGATCAAAGGCGGCTGCGGCATCAGTGGTAGCGGTGGGCGTGGACTCTACAGGTTCCTTGGGCTTTGCCGCTTTGGGCATCCTGAATTTCCGCCAGCCAAACATGAAATAGTGCATAGCATCACCCGGGCCATGGCGGCGGCTGGCAGGGACGATTTAGCGGGAGAGCTTAACGCAGAGCGAGGAAACGATGATCCCGAATAGGGCGGGACAGACACTCCGTCTTTTGCAGTGCTCCGCGCCTCTGCGGCTTGCGTTACATTTTTTAACGCAGAGGCACGGAGGCGCAGAGAATAAAAGGACCCAGCCCCGCGTCTGTGGTCA
>JAYTYG010000306.1:0-3612 GCA_043742585.1 Spartobacteria bacterium | reverse complement strand
GGCTGTAGGGCGTAACGCCTTTGGCGTAAATACTTTGCCAGCATCGGCTTGCGCGAATATCTGCACTTTCCAATGATCATTTTAGATGCGTAAGCCCTGGTTAGGGAAACACCTCGGGTTGGGGGAACCTTGTGAGTTAGGGGAAGCTCTTGCGGGCTCGTTGCCGATTCCAGTCCGCTCGGTTCGGCTATTCAAGAATCGCCAAACTCCAGGGCACCGCGTTGCGGTGCGATCCGCTCTGGCCGCAGGCATCCTGCGCGGGGGGCGCGCACCGCGAGGTCGCCGCGTGGCCTGTTTTTAACAAAAAGATGTCCGAACGCAAATGTGGCGAATTTCCTGCAAACTGCTTCAAATGCGCCACGCATTCTCCCAGGATGCCGTTTTCCTGTGGCACCGTCGTTGAATGGCAGGTGCCCGGGAATTTGATGTACCCATTAAAGTCGATTTGAAATAACCCAGAGTTCCTACTCCCATGTCACAACAACACTTCCCAACCGTTGGCCCGATCGCATACGAGGGTGCCAAATCCAAGAACCCATTTGCGTTCAAACATTATAACGCCCAGGAGATGGTCGAAGGTCGTTCGATGCACGAGCACCTGCGTTTCTCAGTCGTTTATTGGCACACCATGTGTGGGCTCGGTGGCGACATGTTTGGCGGTCCCACCGCAGTGCGTTCCTGGGATGCCGGTAAAAGCGGGTTGGATCTCGCCAAGGCCCGGGTCCCTGCGTTCTTCGAGTTCACGGAAAAGCTGGGGGCTCCGTATTACGCGTTTCATGATCGGGACGTGGCGCCGCATGGGTTGACGCTGCGGGAATCCAATCAATGGCTGGATACGATCGTGGGCTTGCTCAAGGAGCAGCAGCAGCGGACGGGGATCAAGCTGCTCTGGGGCACGGCCCAGTTGTTTGCGCATCCGCGCTACATGCATGGAGCTGGCACCAGCCCGAACGCCGAGGTGTTCGCGTTCGGCGCGGCGCAAGTGAAGAAGGCGCTGGAGGTGACTCATGAGCTGGGCGGCGAAGGCTATACTTTCTGGGGCGGGCGTGAGGGTTATTCGACGCTCTGGAACACGGACATGAAGCGCGAGCTGGATCATCTGGCGAAGTTCCTGCACATGGCCGTGGACTATAAGAAACAGATCGGGTTCAAGGGCCAGTTTTACATCGAGCCCAAGCCCAAGGAACCCACCAAGCATCAATACGATTCGGATGCGGCGGCCTGCCTGAATTTTCTACGCGAGTATGATCTTTTGCCGCATTTTAAACTCAACTTGGAGACCAATCACGCCACGCTCGCCGGTCATACGATGCAGCATGAGATGGAAGTCGCCGGCGGCTCCAATGCGCTGGGCAGTCTCGACGCCAATACGGGCGATCCGCTCCTGGGCTGGGATACGGATCAGTTCCCGACTGATATCTATCTGACCACGCAGTGCATGCTGAGTATTCTCAAATACGGCGGCTTGAGCACTGGCGGGGTGAACTTTGATGCGAAGCTGCGCCGGGAGAGCATCGATGCGGAAGACCTTTTCCACGCGCACATTGGCGGGATGGACGCGTTTGCGCGCGGTTTGCGCATTGCTGCAGCGATCCGCGCGGACGGGCGTTTGGCGGATTTCGTGAAGCTGCGTTACGCTTCCTGGGACAGCGGTTTGGGCGCCAGCATCGAGAGCGGCAAGGAGAGCTTCAGCTCGCTGGAGTCGATCATGCTGGAGAAGGGCGAGTCGGCAACCAATCTCAGCGGTCGTCAGGAGTTCCTGGAGAACCTGATCAACGAGTTCATTTAAGCAGTTGTTACCTGGGCGGGGCTGAATTTCAGCCCCGCCTTGAGGTTGGGCCGGGTTGGACTGGCGGGCTGGACTGGCGGGTTCGGAAAGTTGTGGTGCGCAAGGTGGGGCGCGCGCTGGCGACATGGGCTTACAGGTGGCGGAAAAGGGCCGCTATGAGCGTGAAGAGGCCAAGGAGAATCAGGGCAATTGCTGCGAGCAATGTCCCGATGAGCCCGCCGACGAATAGCCAGTCCCGCGTGGTCGAGCGGCGGCGCGAGCCGGCGTGTTTTTGGAGGAGCTCGTAGTTGAGGATGTTGGATTTAAACCACAGCGAAAAGGCATCCCCGACAACGGGCACGGCGCCCAGGGTTGTGTTGATCAAGACGTTGAGGGCCATCCGCGCGAGCACGATTTTCGGCAGGCCGTAGCGGGAGCTTTGCACGATCAACAATGTGGAGATCAGCGCGGTCACCGTGTCGCCGAAGCCGGGGAATAGACCGAGGATGGGGTCGAGCCCGAAGCGGATTTGGGTGCCTGGGACAGTGAACGCGTTGTCCATCAGGCGGGCGATCCAGGCGAGAAGGGGGTCGGGCAGGCCAGTCGTTTTTTCGGTGGCCTTGGGCAAGACTTCAAATTCGACTTCGCGTGCTTCTTTCATCGGGGGCCCTCGTTTTGAAGAAGTTAACCCGGATTTTCCAGCTGCCAAGGCGCGGGACGCGGGCAATATCCGGGCGGCTGGAGTTTGGCGAAGCTCCAGAAGCCTGCTGGGGCATGGCGGCGCGGCGTGAGACGGCCCGCGCTAATTAGACGCTGATTTGACAATTAACCCTAATACTGCTTGCGCATGTTGCTGGGCAGGATGTTCAGCTCCGTGCGGTATTTGGCCACGGTCCGGCGCGCGATGGGAATGCCGCGCTGGCCGAGTATCTCGACGATTTCCTTGTCGCTGAGCGGGTGCTTGCTGTCCTCGACTTTCACCAGTTCGGCGATGGCGCCTTTGACGCTGGTGTTGCTCATGGATTCGCCATCGGCTGTTTGGTAGCCGGGGGTGAAGAAATATTTCATCTCAAACACGCCATGCGGGGTGGCCATGTATTTGCCGGAAATGGCGCGGCTCACTGTGGTTTCATGCACGCCGACCGCATCGGCGATCTGCACCATGGTCAGGGGCTTGAGCGAGCTCGGGCCGTATTCTAAAAATTCCTTCTGCCGGGACACGATCTGGTGGGCGATGTTGGAGATGGTCTGCTGGCGCTGATGGATGCTTTTGATCAGGAATTTGCCGCTGCGGATCTTATCCCGGATGTAGTCTTTGACGTCGGAGCCGTTGCCGTCTTTGGCCATCAGATCCTTGTAGGTATTGCTGATGCGCAGATGTGGGATTTGATCGCCATTGAGCGAGATCATCCAGTCGCCAAGAATCCGTTCCACCGTGACGTCTGGCAGCACGTAGCTGTTGGGGTCGGCCGTGAAAATTTGGCCCGGCTTTGGATCCAGCGTCGCGATGAAATTGGCGGCCCGCTGGACTTGTTCCGCAGTGGTGCCCTGGCGCCGGGCGATCTCTGGAAAGCGATGTTTCCCAAGGTCGTCGATGTGCCGATCTACGATGCGGTATTCGAGGCTTTGGTCTTTGCCGAGGCGGCGCAGCTGGATCATGAGGCACTCGCGCAAGTCCCGCGAGGCGACGCCCACGGGATGAAAGGTTTGCACGATCTCCAGGACACGCTTGATGTCATCCTTATCCATGCCCGTGTTGGCCGCGATGTCTTCAGGCGACGATTGCAGAAAACCGCGATCGTCAATGTTCCCGATGATGAGTTCGGCCACGGTTTGGTCCGCAG
>JAYTYG010000305.1:0-1969 GCA_043742585.1 Spartobacteria bacterium | reverse complement strand
CCCGGAGAATCAAAGAATCCAGCCAGGGTGGGAGATTCGGGTTGAGTTTCATCGGGGTCTTCGCGGCGTGAAAGTGTGGCGTTTGGAAGCGCTCGATTTCGCCGTAGGGAAACGCGCCGGTGAGCGTCTGGTAGAGCGTGACACCGATGGCAAAAATCTCGGTGCGCTCGGAGATGGGCGCATTGTGGAAACGCTCGGGCGCGAGATACGCCGCGGTGCCGGCGCGCGAGGTGACGGAGAAGATTTCGGTGGCGCTGCCGAGGTCGACCAGCTTGAAGCGCAGCCCGTCATACTCGTTGCTGACCAGGATGTTCTCCGGCTTGATGTCGCCGTGTACCAGGTCCAGCCGCAGCAGATGTGCGCTGGCTTCAATGAGAAACTTGGCAAGCGAGATCGCCTCATCGATAGCCAGGTGCCGCGAGCGCAGCAGCGTCTTGAGGCACGGGGCCTCGACGAATTCCATCACGTAGTAACGCATACTGGCGTTCTCCGGCACCAGTGCGCGGACGAAGAACGGGGCGTCGAGCCGCGTGGCATTCCAGGTTTCCTTGATGAAAAGATTGAGCGTGGCTTCATCGTCGCGCGCTTCCAGCGGGGCAAATTTCAACGTCCAGCGCGCCCCATCCCGGCTCGCCAGCCAGACCCGGTCGCTCTGTTGAAACGAGCGGATGAGCTCGTAACCGTCGATGTTCATTCCCTTGCTCAGCGGCCCCGGGACGGGCAGGGGAAGCGCGCTCGTGGCGGCGAGGCGCCCGGTCCTCACCACCTCCATGACGATCGCGCTCATGTCATCCAGCGTCTCCGCCTTCGCCTGGTCCCGGGCCGATTGCACCAGCGCGCGCGCGGCGGTGCGATGGCTGAGTTTCTCCGCGAGCACGCTATCCGGGAGCACGTTGCTAACTCCGTCGGAGCACAGCAGGACGATGTCGCCGTCGAGCAGATCGCTCGTGAAACAATGGGGCTCGACCTCCGCCGCCAATCCCATCGCGCGCTGCAAGACGTGGCGATAGGCGGCCTCGGCCAGCACGTGATCCACGGAGAGCTGCTTCAGCTCGCCCCCGCGCGACAGATAGACCCGGGAATCGCCCACGTTCAGGCCGAACAGTTTGTTTCCTTCAATGACCGCGACGCAGAGAGTGGAAACCATTTCCGGCCCTTCATAGCGGGCCAATGATTCCTGATAGAGCGTGCGATTGAGCAGCGTGGTGAATTCCAGTAGCGCCTTTTGCGGCGTCCAACTTTTGGGCCGGGCCTGATAGTTATTCACCAATGTGCTAACGATCCTTTGGGCCGCTTCCCTTGCCCCGCAGGCCCGGCCCGTGCCATCGGCCAACACCGCAATCGCTGTCTCATCCCATTGGTTGCAGCCCAAAGAATCTTCCGACTCTTTGCTCTCGCTTTGCGCGAGGCCGAAACTGGTGAGATTGACTTTCAAAGTGAGGAAATTGTGGCGTCGGCAGGGATCAGATCCGGGCCTGTGCGCTGGCGCCCCAAGTGGTGCGCCAACGGGTTTTAACGAGGCTTAATCCAGCAATCGCCAGGCAGCACAACGCCGCGAAAATATAGAAGCCGCTCGCGTAAGAGCCTGTCATCCCTTTGGCCAGGCCCAGCGAGTAAGCCAGATAGAAGCCGCCCACGCCGCCGCCGCAGCCGACCAGCCCGGTCATCACGCCTATATCTTTTCCGAAGCGTTGCGGCAGAAGTTGAAAGACCGCGCCATTGGCCATGCCGAGAGCGCCCGAGGTGATCACAAAGATTACTGTACAAATATAGATATTGTGAGCCAGGGCAGCCGCCACGAGCGCCATCGCCGCGATCGAATAGAAGCCCAGCAGCGAGCGTATTCCACCCAGCCGATCCGCCAGTGCGCCGCCCACTGGCCGCAGCATAGCGCCGACAAAGGTGCAGAGCGCTGCGAAGTCGCCGGCTTGGACGGCTGTGAGTCCGAACTCACTTTTGAAATATAGCA
>JAYTYG010000304.1:0-4561 GCA_043742585.1 Spartobacteria bacterium | reverse complement strand
GGTTTGTAGATAGCGGCGCAGGACTAGCGGAGGAAGGGCAATGGTGATTCCCGGGCCACGAGCGGGGCATCGGGGAGTGTCCGCGCTAGGGCCCCCCTGAGTCCCTGGAGTTTGGCCATTACCGGGGTCGGGGCGGTTACGCGCCTTGGCGGACCTTTTCTTTTTTAGCTTCGCAATCCTGGTTGAGCCGGCGCACGTCCCGGGCAAGTTGTTGCTCGAGTTCGAGCATTTCCCCGAAGCTCTGGGTGGCGCGGGCTTTTTCGATCTGGTCGTTGAGGAATAATTCGCGTTCGGCGATTTTGGCGCGGAACGTGGAATCGATTTCGGCGAGTTCGGCTTTTTGTTTTGGAGTGATTTTGACAGTGGGCGACTGTTTTTCGAGTCGTTCCATGGCGAGTTCGTAGGCAGATTTCATAAAGTTGAGAGTTGAGTGTTGGGAGCTAAGCGACGAAGAAGGCGGGACCTTGGGGCCATGCAATGGCTTCTCTAATCTCAACCCGCAACTTGCAAATTCCAGAAATGATAAAACTGCTTAGCACGGATTTCGACGGAACGGTGGTCGACCACTTTGCCAAACCGCCGGTCTCGGAGGCATTTCTTGAGGAGTTGGCTCAATTGAAGAAGCGCGGGGTGCTTTGGGCCGTGAATACGGGGCGCGAGCTGGGGCACATCGTCGAGGGGTTGGAGGCGTTTTCTTTTCCGGTGGAGCCGGACTATGTGCTCACGGCCGAGAGGGAGGTGTTTCATCGCGGGCCAGGCGGTTGTTGGCAGGATTACGGCGATTGGAATTCGCGCTGTGCGGCGGCTCATGATGAGCTCTTTATCAAGGCCAGCGTTTTGTTGGCTGATATCCATGAGTTCCTCACGGTGCATGTGAAGGCGCATCCGATTTTTGAAGGCGAACGGCTCATAGGTCTGGCCACCGAGACCGATGCGGAGATGACTCGGGTTTGCGAGTTTCTGGATCGGGAGCGCTCGCGGGTGCCGGGGTTCCAATACATGCGCAACACCATGTATGTGCGCTTCTGTCATGAGGATTACAGCAAGGGCACGGCTCTGGGGGAGTTGGCCAGGCTCATCGGGCTTAAACCAGAGGAGGTTTTCGCTGCGGGCGATCATTATAATGACTTGCCCATGCTCGATGGGACGTATGCCAAGTGGGTGGCTTGTCCGGGTAATGCTGTCGAGGCCGTGAAGATCGCCGTGCGCCGCGTGGGCGGGTATGTGGCGGAAGCCCCGTGCAGCTATGGGGTTTTGGAGGCGTTGCGGGCGTTTAAAGCTTTGGAGTCTTAGGTTTGGGTTTTTAGGTAGCCACAGAGAACGCAAAGAGCACAAAGTCCGGAAGGGTTGCAGAAGTGCCTGTGATTTTAACGCGGAGGCGCAGGCGGAGATGGGATTGGGATGGGGTGAAATTTTGCCTGGTCCCCATGTCTGTCCCCCCTGTCTGTATCTCTCCGGCTCCGCGTCTCTGCGTTAAATTCTCCGCGGCGGGTTTAGCGGTAGATATCCACCAGAAAGATAAGCGCCTCGCCTTTGCCGATGTTGATGATCGAGTGCAGAACGTCAGCCCGATACGTCGCGGAATCGCCTTTTTCCAACACCTCGGCGTCGCGGCCCGATTCGACCCGGATCCGGCCTTTTTCCACGACCAGAAATTCCCGGGTGCCTTCAAAGTGCGGGGCGCTCCGGAGTTCGCCGCCGGCCTGGAGCTGGACTTCGTAGAATTCCACGTCCTTTTCGAGGGGCAGCGGGGAGAGGGTCCGGATCTGACAGGCTTTGTCGGAACGAAATACCTGGGCCCGGTCGCTGCCGCGAATGACCTGGACCGCAGAGCTGGCGGCGGGCACTTCCACCAAGTCGCCCAGCGTTACGCTGAAGGCCCGCGCGATCCGCATGGTGACGGCGAGGGTGGGATTGGCTTCATTGCGTTCGATCTGGCTGAGCATCGAGCGGCTCACTCCACTCGCGTTGGCCAATGATTCCAGCGACCAACGCCGCTCCCCGCGCATCGCCCGGATCCGGCCGCCGAGATCGCCCACGATGGTTTCCGGGGGTTCGGGAGGGAGGGCAGGGGCGGTTTTCTTTTTTGGCTTGGGGCTTCCGGCTGGCACGTGGGGAAGCTAGGCGAAAACTGGCGTCCGATATAGGAAAAAGTTTTCTTGCATACCGGAAAGCGGAATCTTAGATGAGGGAAATGGCCTCCGGTATATCGAATGCTGTATGGCTGTCGTTGTCCGTATTCCCCGTATACCTCCATGAAAGCACTTGTTAAACGCGAATCCCGTCCTGGCCTTTGGTATGAAGATGTGCCGATGCCTACCATCGGTATCAACGATGTCCTGATCCGGGTCGATCGCACCGGGATCTGCGGCACCGATCTGCATATCTATAATTGGGATGCGTGGGCGCAGAAGACGATTCCAGTGCCGATGGTGGTGGGGCATGAGTTTGTCGGCGAGATCGTGGAGGTGGGGTCGAATGTGGTGGATTTTCATCCCGGCGAAGTGGTCAGCGGCGAAGGACATGTGGTTTGCGGCCGGTGCCGGAACTGTCTGGCCGGGCGGCGGCATCTTTGCGCGCATACCAAGGGCATTGGGGTGAATCGGCCGGGCGCCTTTGCGGAGTATCTGGCGTTGCCGATGAGCAATGTCTGGCATCATAACGACGGAGTGGATCTGGATGTGGCGGCGATTTTTGATCCGTTTGGAAACGCGGTGCATACGGCGCTGTCATTTCCGGTGTTGGGCGAGGACGTATTGATCACGGGGGCTGGCCCGATCGGGATCATGGCGGTGGCGATCGTGCGGCATGCCGGGGCGCGGCACGTGGTGATTACAGATGTGAACGAGTATCGTTTGGAGTTGGCCCGGCAGATGGGGGCGACAGTGGCGCTCAATGTGCGGACGGGTTCGCTGGATGAGGTGCAGGCGCAGTTGGGGATGAAGGAAGGCTTTGATGTGGGCCTGGAGATGAGCGGGAACGCCTCGGCGTTCGCCGGGATGATTGATCACATGTGTCATGGGGGGAAGATCGCCATGTTGGGGATCCCGTCGGAAGCCATCGCCATTGACTGGAACAAGGTGGTTTTCAACATGCTCACCATCAAAGGCATTTACGGCCGTGAGATGTATTAGACGTGGTATCAGATGGGGGTGATGCTCCAGAGCGGCTTGGATATTAAGCCCATCGTGACGCATCGCTTTGCGGCGGCGGAGTTCGAGCAAGGTTTTGCGGCGATGAATTCGGGGCAATCCGGCAAGGTGATCCTGGACTGGAAATAAACCTGTTGCCGAGTGCTGTGCGCGGCGGTTTTTAATCGAAGAAATATTTTATGTTTGGCTCCATTCAATCTCATCTCACGCAGCAGCTCACTCAGATCCGGTCGGCCGGCCTGTATAAAACCGAGCGCGTTATCATGACTCCCCAAGACGCCCATATCCGGGTGGGCGCCGGGGCGCCGGTGCTCAATATGTGCGCCAATAATTACCTGGGTCTGGCGGAGCATCCCGCAGTGGTTGCGGCGGCTCACGAGGCATTGGATCGCTGGGGCTACGGCATGGGGTCAGTGCGCTTTATCTGCGGAACCCAAGGCATTCATAAACAGCTCGAGGCGGGCCTGAGCGAGTTTCTGGGCACCGAGGACACGATCCTCTATGGCTCGTGTTTTGACGCCAATGGCGGCTTGTTTGAAACCTTGCTCGGCGCCGAGGACGCGGTCATCTCCGATGAGCTCAATCATGCCAGCATCATCGACGGGATCCGGCTCTGCAAAGCCAAGCGGTTTCGTTATCGCAACAACGACATGGCGGATCTCGAAGTGCAACTGCGTGAGGCGAGTTCAGCCCGTTATCGGTTGATCGCGACTGATGGGGTCTTTTCCATGGACGGGACGATCGCTAATCTCCAGGCGGTCTGTGATCTGGCGGAAAAATATGACGCGATCGTGATGGTGGACGATTCGCATGCGGTGGGGTTCATGGGCCGGACGGGCCGGGGCACGCATGAGTATTGTGAGGTGATGGGGCGGGTGGATATCATCACGGGGACGTTGGGCAAGGCGCTGGGGGGCGCGAGCGGTGGCTACACAAGCGGCCGCCGGGAGATCATCGAGTTTCTCCGGCAGCGTTCACGGCCTTATTTGTTTTCCAATACCCTGGCGCCCGCGATCGCCGGGGCCTCGCTCAAGGTGCTGGAGTTGCTGAGCGAGTCGACGGCGCTGCGGGATCGGCTGGAGGCTAATACCCGTTTCTTTCGCGAAGCCATTGCCGGAGCGGGTTATAACATCCTGCCGGGCTCCCATCCCATTGTGCCTTTGATGCTCGGGGACGCGGCGCTGGCCGGGCGCGTGGCGGAGGCGATGTTGGCCAAGGGCGTGTATGTGATCGGTTTTTCGAGCCCTGTGGTGCCCGTGGGCAAGGCCCGGATTCGCACGCAGATTTCGGCCGCCCATAGCCGCGAGGATCTGGAGTTTGCGGTGGAGCAGTTCCGGGCGGTCAGCAGGGAAATTATGAAGGATGAAGTATGAAGTATGAAGTATGAAGGGGGGCGGACGGGGGGCGGG
>JAYTYG010000303.1:0-2815 GCA_043742585.1 Spartobacteria bacterium | reverse complement strand
CGGACGCTTGATTTTTTCCGGCACTCCGCAAGCTGCGCGGGAACATTTCGGCATCGAACGCTTTGCGCTGCTCTATGATCGAATTGAGAGCCAGCATGTGAGCCATTGGCAATCGCGCTTCATCGATCAAAATCAAACTGACGACAGCGAGTCCCCTTTGAGGAGTGCTAATGTGAAGCACCGCAACCTCCACCCGCGCGCCCTGCCCATCCTTCTCCAGAGACAGTGGACATTGATGATGTCGGATTGGAAGAATCCGCTTCTCCTCCTCGGCCAGCCATTGCTCATCGGATTGCTGGTGGCATGGATGTCGGACTCCGTTTCATTCAAGCTCTTCCTCGCCTATCTCGCCACTTTCTGGTTTGGTTGCAGCAATGCCGCGCAGGAAATTGTGAAGGAGTCGGCGATCTATCGGCGCGAGCGTGTGGTGGGCGTGGGCCGCAGTGCCTACCTTGGGGCCAAGTTCGTCTTCTGGGGCGCGGCTACATGTCTGCAAGCCCTCATTCTCTTCCTCTGCATCCACTTTGGTCAGGAAGCTATCACTGGCTCACCCGATTGGCAGACGGCGGGATTGCTCGCCACCGCCTTGTCAGCGGTCGGCATCGGCTTTGCCCTCTCTGCCTGGGTCAAATCCACCACACAGGCTGTGATGCTCGTGCCGCTCATCCTGCTACCGCAGATTATTTTCTCTGGCTTTGTTCTTCCCGACATCGCCGAGTCTGGCGCAAAAAAATGGGTCAGCGAAGCCATGCCCAGCTTTTCCTCACAGAGAATCATGGACTCCAGCTTGCTCTTGGAGGAAAAACTGACCTCCGGCCTCATGCGCGAGCACGCGCCCGCGTTGCGCCGACTCCATCTCGATAAAAAAATTTACATGGGAGATACCTGGGTTGACAGCGAACCCGCCCGCTTGTCTCTTTTGATGCACGCACTCTGGCTATCTGCTGGCTGGATTGCCGCGTGGATTGGACTGAGAAAAAAAGAACATGCCAGTTAGTTTATGAATTCGCCGGAAAGACTCGAACACTTCGAAATCCTCCGGCGCGATGACGGATCACTTTGGGAATTAGGCCGGGGGGCGATGGGCGTCACTTACAAGGCACTGGACTCGCACCTGCACTGCGAGGTCGCATTGAAATTGATTCATCCCTCGATGCTTGATAGCGAGAACGTCCGCGAGCGGTTCATGCGTGAAGCCCGCGCCGCTGCGCAACTGCGTCACCCAAACATCGCCGCCGCCCAGCATCTTGGGAAAACCGAGGACGGCGGATTGTTCTATGTGATGGAATTCTGCGAAGGCCCTACTCTGCATGAAGCAGTTACGCAGCGCGGAGTTTTTTCCGCCGGTGAAGCGGCACAAGTCGCCCTGCAGATCGCCCGCGCCTTCGTCGCTGCGGAGTCGCGGAAAATCGTCCATCGGGACATCAAGCCCTCCAATCTCATCCTCACTGACAGTCCCGATCAGGGTCTGGTGGTGAAGGTCATTGATTTTGGTCTCGCCCGCAGCATCACCCCCTCGGCCATCCTCTCGTATGCCACCATCGGCACCACAGGCTTCATGGGCACCGCACATTACGCCAGCCCGGAACAACTTGATGAACGCGAGGTGGACAGCCGCTCTGATTTCTACTCATTGGGCGTCTGTCTGTGGTTCATGCTTACGGGAAAGCCAGTGTTTGATGGTGCCATGGCCCGCGTCATGGCGCAGGCTCTTTCCGCCGAACCACCGTGGAATGTCATGGCATCACAGCCCGCTTCCATCATCGATTTGCTGCGCCGACTGCTGGCAAAGAATCCTGATGATCGCCCGTCCACCGCACTCTCCCTGCGTGATGAAATTGAATCCTGCCTTTCTACTCTTGATGTGGCACGCAACGGGTATCCGCAATCCCGTAGCAAGGGCATCTTGCCCTTGCCCGCACAAGGGCAAGATGCCCTTGCTACATCCGGCACGGCGAAAAGTTCGCATTTCGCTCCCCATCGGGAATCCCTCACACAGGCGCGTCGTCCCGTGCCAGAGGCCGCCCGCCATGACCTGATCTTGGGCAGTTGTGAAGCCACCACAGAGATTTCTCGCGATGCGCTGGGAATCGTTCTGGATGGCACAGACACCCGCACCGGCGAGGCCGTTCGCATCCGTTTGTGCGATACCGACGTGATGGCCGTGCCGCAGATTCGCCGCCGCTATGCAGAACTCGTGCAGGGTTTGCTGGATCATCCCCATCCAGCACTGTCGAAAATCCTTGGCTGTGGCGATCACGCGGGCGAATGGGCCATCATCAGTGCCCCGCTCAAGGGTGTCTCCGCGCTCGACTTGCTCAAGGCCCGCGGCAAGCTCACTCCAGCGGAAGCGCTTGATCTGCTAGAGCCGGTGGCTGCTGCGCTCGCCCATGCGGACGCACACAACTTTGCCGCTTTGGAACCGCAACTGGAAAGCGTCCACCTCTCCTCCTGCAGCCATCCCGGAAGGGAATCCGCCATGCTCTCAGAGCCGCTTGCTAAATGGGGTGATTTAAAGGTGACGGTTGATGCCCTTGCGCTCACTACCGATCTGGCAGCGGAAAATCAGGGCACCTTGACCTCCATGCCCACGCGGGCCGCGCCTGCCCAGCGTTCCTCCACCCGAAGCGGCATCAAATCCAGCGCGGGCATCATCGCCAGCTTGCTCTATGAATTGCTGGGCGGAACCCCGCCCTCACGCGGTCAGTATGCCCCTCTGCCACGGCTCAATGAAGCCGCCAACCACGCGCTGCAACAGGCCTTGCTCGGGCAAGAACAGAATGCTGCCGCGCTACTTGGAAAAATCCGGCAGGCT
>JAYTYG010000302.1:0-2532 GCA_043742585.1 Spartobacteria bacterium | reverse complement strand
GGGTGCTTGCGACAGGGCAGGAGGGTGTGACCCTGGAGCAGCTCGACAAGCTCATTGATGAGGAAGTGGATAAGCTCAAGACCGACGGGGTGACGGAGGACGAATTCAAAAAAGCGGTGAACCAGAAGGAGGCAGAGTTCGCGAGCTCATTTGGGTCGATGAACAGCCGGGCCAAGAATCTAGCCCGGTATCATCTGTTTTACGGAGATGCGAATTTAATCAACACGGAGCTGGACCGTTACCTGGCGTTGAAGCCCGAGGACATCCAGCGGGTGGCCAATAAATATCTCACCAAGGAGGGGCTCAACCTGCTGCGCTACCCCGTTCCGGCAGCCCCGGCCGCGCCCGCCGCGCCCACTGCGCCCGCCGCGCCCGCCGCGCCCACTGCGCCCACTGCGAAATAAGCGTTTTCTAACATTTTATATAATGAAACATCTTCCCCTTGTTGCCTCCATTTTAATGTGTGCTAACGCCTCGCACGCCGAGGTCGATCGCACTCAAAAGCCCGCGCCCGCTCCTGCGCCGGCTGCCTCGTTTCCCGACTATGAGCTGCGGGAACTTTCTAACGGACTCAAAGTGTTCGTCATCGAAGACGAGCGCACGCCCACCCTCACCCTGCGCCTGCTCATCAAATCCGGCTCGGTTATGGACGGCCAGAAAACCGGGCTGGCGGGATTCGCGGCCGGCTTGCTTAATCGCGGCACCGCCACGCGGGATGCGGCGACGTTTGCACGCGAGAGTGATTATATCGGGATGCACTTGAGCGCGGCGGCCGGGTCCGATGCGATAGCAGTCAGCGCCAGTGGGCTGACGAAATACACTGACAAAATTCTCGCCCTGTTTAGCGATGCGGTGCTGCATCCAGCTTACCCGGCCGAGCAATTCGCCAAGGAACAGCGCAAGACCCTCTCGGCGTTAGCCGCCGAAAAGCAGGAGCCCGCCAACCTCGGCGACAAACTCGTCGGTAAAGTGATCTACGGAGCGCATCCCTACGGCGCTTATAAAACACCGGAGTCCGTCCAATCCATCACGCGTGAGGATCTGGTGGCTTTTCATAAAAACACGTTCCTGCCCAATAACGCGACGCTGGCTATTGTTGGCGACGTGAAGACGGAGCAGATACTGGCGCTGGTGGAGAAGGCGCTGGCCGAGTGGAAGGCGGGCGAGGTGCCGAAGCTGGTGGTGGCGCCGGCGCCGAAGCTCACTGGGGTCAGCGTGCATATCGTGGATCGGCCGGGCTCAGTGCAGTCGAACATCAGTATTTGCGAGCCCGGCCCGACGCGGAACGATCCCAGCATCCCTGAGCTCGGCGTGCTCAATGCCACGCTGGGCGGGGGGTTCTCCGGGCGCCTGTTTCAGAATCTCCGGGAGAAACATGCGTGGACGTACGGGGCGACGTCGGCATTTGACATGCGTAAATGGGCGGGGGCCTTTGAAGCGACGGCGGAGACCCGGAATGAAGTTACACATCTGGCTGTTATTGAAACACTTAAGGAAATAGCCCGGCTCCGGGATGAGCCTGTCCCGGAACCCGAGCTGGAGCTTCAGCGCCAATATAACATCGGCAATTATCTGATGAGCCTCGAGAGCACCGCGCGCACGGCTCAGCGCGTCCAGGATATCGACCTCTACGGATTACCGGCTGACTATTACAAGTCCTACGCGCGGCGCATGGCGGCTGTGACTTCGGCGTCGGCGCAGGAGCTGGCCCGGAAATATTTGAGCGTGGAAAATGTGGCGATCACCGTGGTGGGCGAAGCCAAAGACATTGCGCCGGAGCTCGGGAAGCTCGGGAAGGTGTTCTTCTACGACACGGATCTTAAGCCGGTGGAGAAGTAATATGAGGCGTTCACGGTGAGCGGGCTCGACTACCGGGGGCGGTTGGCGCCGTCGCCCACCGGGTTTCTGCACCTTGGACACGGGCACACGTTCTGGCTCGCGCAGGCGCGCGCGGCGGCTCGCAACGGGACTCTGATTCTCCGAAACGACGACCTCGATGGCGCCCGCTGCCGGGCGCCATTCGTGGCCGCCATGCTCGAGGATTTGCGCTGGGCCGGCCTGAGTTGGAGCGAAGGCCCGGACTGCGGCGGGCCGTTCGCCCCTTACAATCAGAGCCAGCGCCTGCCCCATTACCAAGCGGCTTTCGAGCGCCTGCGCCGCGCCAACGCCATCTATCCCTGCACCTGTTCCCGCCAGGAAGTCCTGCGCGCGCTCTCCGCTCCGCACCCGGAGGACGATGAACCGCTCTATTCGGGTAAATGCCGGCCGGCGGATTCGCCCGGCACGCCGAGCCCGCGGTGCACGCCCGGCACGCCCGGCACGCCCGGCACGCCAGATTCGCCTACGCCTGATACCCCCGATACGCCGACTTCGCCTACGTCCTCTTCGTCGCATGGCCCGATGTCGAGGATGTCCACTACCAGAAGGTCGCCAGGCTTGGCTCCCTCGACACGAAACGGCCCGCTGAGGACGTGAACTCCAGCCAGTGGGGCATCGCGGACGTCGTTGGCAGAGTCATTGTTGCGGATAGCG
>JAYTYG010000301.1:0-2737 GCA_043742585.1 Spartobacteria bacterium | reverse complement strand
CTTTATCCACAAAGAAGGCGACAACATTGCCGCCCTTCACCTGCAAATAGTCCTCCAAACCACTTGAGCTATTGTACACCTTCAGCACATCGCCCACCGACAGCTTCAACAGAAACGTGTCCGAGACCGTCGCCACGGCGTGGCCGCCAACCGCCAAGGCCAACACATCGGTCACTCCCGATCCGCCCGTAGCTACAAATGGCGTCACCGCTCCATTGTAATCCAGATTGCCGCCCAAGCCGCTCGGCACGTTGACGTTGAAAATGCGAGCCGGAGCGATTCGGGACTCAAGGGGTTCGATGGAGCCTGGGAAGGAAGGGCGCGTCATGATGGGCGAGAGTAGGGAGGTAAAACTGCGTTGCAAATATTTAATGAAAAATTTTATCAAAGCCCATTCCGCCTCCAGGAATGGGCATTCCCTCCGTATTTCCGGCAGCCACCGGCAACCACCGCAGCCTCGGCCCCGGGCCTGAAATAGATAATTTTAGCACGCCGACCGGCCTGACTCTTCTGCTGAAATCATATAGGCGCACGGCACTGCCAAGTGGACGGGGGCTCCATCATCTCAGCGGGAAAAGGCGCGGATACTTTCAGTCTTTTCGCCTGCGGTAAAGCTTAGGGCTCCGCGATTTACCCACCAATCGTGGAGACAAAAAACAGATCAACCCGCCTAAAGCTCCATTCGCTTTGGAATTTGCAAAGATGAAATCTGGGGGGGGAAGTGGGGGCTAATCTTTCCAAGCCAAGGCAATGGCCTCTGATGACCAGCCCGCAGCCGGGCACCCAACGAATACATGGGGCGAAATACATGGGGCCAGATAAAATACATGGGGCCAGGTAAAATCGCATCCATGCCGAAGGTTGATTCGAACGAGCGACTTTAGTGGCGGCTGGGAGCCAGTAGCCAAACCGCGGGCGCGGCGAGACGTGGACGATCCTGTCCTCGCTTACTTCTTTTTGAAAAACTCGTCGAAGGTCGCCCCTTTGACCGACTGGGGCCTCGGCTGGGTTGGCGTCGTGCCGACGGCACCCGATACCGGCGCGGCGCCTGCGGGGGCCGCAGCGAGCGTCTTGTCGATGTCCGCCAGCACCTTGTGCGGCCCGACATAGGTGGTACCTTCGTAAGAGTTCGACAACACCCCACCCTCCGCGTCGATAAACACCAAACAGGGGATGCCCTGCCCTGCGTATCGGGTCACGGACTTATTCGTCTTTTTCTTCGCAAGCACCAGCGCAGGCCAAGGCATCGCATCAGCGATCATATATTCCTCCATCTCCTTTTCCGAGTTGTCGCTGGACACAAAAATCAGCTCAAACTCGGGGTGCGCCGGCTTAGTCTTTTTGTACCACTCCACGAGCTTTGGAGTGAAAGCCCTGCACGGCCCGCACCAGCTTGCGGAGTAATAGACTGCAAAATATTTTGCGTTCGCCAGTTTCGTGTCAGCGAACGGTTTGGGCTTTTTCCCATCGAGGGCGATCAGGTCGCCCTTAAGCGTGGGAGCGACTGGCGCGGCCTGCGCGACCGCAAATCCCAACACACCGAGACCCAGAATCTGCAAGGCAATTTTCATAATGCCAACGAGTATTGGAGCGTCGCGTACGGGCAGGCAATCCGTCATTTTCGGCGTGGAAAAACATGGGGCCAGGTAAAATCGCAGCTCCGGGAGCGGACCACGTTTTGCGTGGATTTCGGGTGAAGTCGGCGCGGACGCCTGGACCGCCGCCAATTTCTTTAACCGCCGCCGGAGTATATCTGCCTGTCAGCGAGTCTCCTCGCAGGACTTTCAGATCAATCCCGTGTCGGCGGCGGGAATCTTTCTCTACCTGGGCTCCGCAGCCACCCGCCCCTCATCGCATTTGTCAATCATTTTAATCACATTAAAGGTGCTCCGTCATACAGCGACACGCCATGCGAAATGAGCAATTTTCCAGCGACTGGCTGAGCACTCGGCAACCGACGGGATGACTCCACGACCAAACAACACATTTCTTCACTGCTGGTGGCCCTGATTTTACTCCTGGGATTGAGCCCCGCGAGCCAGGCCCAAAGCGTCACGCTCTCCAGCCCCAGCTCCAGCTCGACCAATGTGGATACGGTCACTGCGTTGTTTTCCATCAGCGAGCCTGCTGGCACGCCCCAGTCAATTCAAGGGGGCTTCACCTGCACCTCGAACAGCAACACTGGCTTGCCCGGCTCGATCTACACCCTGCCGATGAAAGCGAACACGCCCGCTCCGGGATCGTTCACAGTCCGGCCAACCGATCCCGCCAATGCGTTGAATGCTTATACCGCCAGTCCGGCCAGCAGCATGCCCGAGGGGACGTATTCTGTTTATTGCCAATATGTTCGCCCTGCCTCAGCGGGGGGGACGACTCTCAAAAGCACCACCCGGACCAATGTTTTAATCGATATAGGAACGCTGGCCCCGCGATTGATGCGGTCCTACAGCACCCCGGTTTCGGTCAATACCACCACGGATGTGGTTACCCTGGCCAATCATGGATTGCCCACAACCCTTCCGGTCACGATCTCCGGGAACAGCGCCAGCAGCGGAACCCTCTATCCCGCCTCCGTCATCGATGCCAACACCTTCAAACTGATAAACACTTCCAGCGTAACAACCTACGTGGACTTCACCGTAAATATTCGGTGAAGCCCTCGCCGGAAAAAAGTTGAGGCGGCACTCATTTTAAGCGGAACACACAACTCAGGGGCCGGTATGTATTCGCTCCGGAT
>JAYTYG010000300.1:0-4234 GCA_043742585.1 Spartobacteria bacterium | reverse complement strand
TAGATGTGGGTTCGATTCCCGCCGGGGACAGATTTCGCAGCCAGCCCGCCACAGTCCAGGCAACCCGCCGCACTCAATTACCCCCGACCGCCCACGGTTCTCAGCGCCTTTACGCTGCTGGATTTTTTCGGAATCAGCAGCCAGGCGGGGCTCGCGGCGCTGGGTAAAGTGAAGCCTCGGGTTTAACGGCAACTGGGTTCTCCGAGTCTTCATAATTCGGGCGCCTTTTGAGCGGAGCTTATAAAGAATCGGAGATGCGCCCCAAGCGGCGGGCCGACCGCAAATCGCCTTGCGGGACCGGGGAGAGGTTCTAGTATCGCGCCCCGCCCAACCCTGTTCCACGCTGACTCTTGACGAGTCAACAGACAGGGCTGGGTTTCCGACAACTTAACCACACAAAATCTCTCTCCTTCATGAGCCGAAAAATTCGCATGGGCATGGTCGGCGGTGGCCGAGGCGCCTTCATCGGGGCCGTACACCGCATCGCTGCTAATATCGACGGACAAATCGAACTGGTCTGCGGCGCCTTCAGCAGCGAGCCCCAACGTTCCCGCGATTCGGGAGCCGACTTTTACCTACCCGCCGAGCGCTGCTACGGCACGTATGAGGAGATGATCGAAAAGGAGAAAGCGCTTCCGGCCGATCAGCGGATGGATTTCATGTCGATCGTGACGCCGAATCACATGCATTTTGCGCCGGCGAAAATGGCGCTCGAAAACGGGTTTCACGTGCTTTCGGATAAGCCGGCGACATTCAATCTGGAAGAAGCGAAAGCCCTGTCGGCCATTATCCAGCGCAGCGGTCAACTCTACGGATTGACGCATAATTACACCGGCTATCCGCTCGTTAAAGAAGCGCGCGAACTTGTTCACGCGGGTCGACTCGGCAAAATCCGCAAGGTAGTCGTCGAATACCCTCAAGGCTGGCTGGCCACGCGACTCGAAGCCTCCGGCCAAAAACAGGCCGGCTGGCGCACCGATCCGAAACGCTCCGGCGCGGCGGGCTGCATCGGCGACATCGGCACGCATGCGGAGAACCTCGCCGAATACATTACCGGGCTGAAGATCAGCGAGTTGGCGGCGGATCTCACCGCCTTTGTCGACGGCCGCGAACTCGACGACGACGGGAATCTCCTGCTGCGATTTGAAGGCGGCGCGAAAGGCGTGCTGCATGCCTCTCAGATTTCTGTCGGCGAGGAGAACAACCTCAACATCCGGGTCTACGGTGAAAAAGGCGGACTGGAGTGGCATCAGAACGAGCCCAACACGCTGCTGCTGAAATGGCTCGATCAACCAATGCAGGTGTATCGGACCGCGAACGGTTATTTAGGCAAGGCGGCGGCCGCGGCCGGGCGGACCCCGCCCTCGCATCCCGAGGGCTATCTCGAAGCCTTCGCCAACATTTACAAAAACTTCGCCGCCCATATCCGGGCCCGGCTGGAGAATCGGGAGCCGGACGCACTGATTTTGGATTATCCGAAGATTGAAGACGGGATCCGAGGCATGGCGTTTATCGAGGCAGTGGTGGCATCGAGTAAAAACAACGCGGCCTGGACGAAGCTGGCGATTTAAACAGGGGGCTTATGCGGAGTTATGAAGGATGAATGATGAGTGATGAATAAATGGCACTAGTTTAAGCGCGGATTATGATGAATACAGGGGTTCCGAGGCGTGTCGTTCCATGGGTCGATCCTGAAATGTCTTCGTAAGTCCTTGAAAGTCGAAGGTGCCCGGCAATCAAGTCCCACAAAAGGCCCTAATCTACTCTAGAAATCCTTAAACTAGTGCCATTCGAGTGATGAATGCAGAAGGGAGAGATGCCTTCAGCGGAGTTATGAAGGATGAATGCAGAGGGCCGAGAAGCCCACGGGCTAAACCGCAGCGCCTGCGTTCTCCGAATCCTCATAATTCATCATTCATAACTCATAACTCAAAAGCCCCTCTCACCCAATAAGCTCTGGACTCGCTGGCTGTGGGCCGCAAAACTCCGCGCCCTTATGAGATTCGCCAATCAAGTCGCCATCGTTACCGGAGCCGGCCGCGGCATTGGGCAAGCCATTGCCAATCGCCTAGCCAGTGAAGGGGCGCGAGTGGCCGTGGTCAGCCGCACTGAGCACAACGCCAATAAAACGGCCGAAGAGATCAACTCCAATTACGCCGGCCTGGCCAAAGCGTATGCGGTGGACGTCGCCAACCAAGCCGCTGTCAAAGCGCTCGCCGAAGAGATCCTCGCCGATTTCTCCCGGGTCGACATCCTGGTGAAGAACGCTGGGCTCACCCGGGACGGCCTCTCGATGCGCATGAGCGAAGCGGATTGGGATGTGGTGATCGACACGAACCTCAAAGGCGCATTCAACTTTATCCAGGCGGTTGAGCGGCCCATGATCAGGCAGCGCAGTGGCCGGATCATCAACATCGCCAGCGTCGCCGGCATCATGGGCAACGCCGGACAGGCCAATTACGCGGCCTCGAAAGCCGGGTTGCTAGGGCTCACCAAATCCATTGCCCGGGAACTGGCGAGTCGCAACATCACCAGCAACGCGGTAGCGCCCGGCTTCATCAGCACGGATATGACCAACGTGCTCAGCGACCAAATCAAAGCCGGGGTGACCGCGCAAATCCCGATGGGCACGTTTGGCCAGCCCGAAGACATCGCGGCCGCAGTCGCCTTTTTAGCCAGCGCCGAGGCCAAATATATCACGGGCCAATGCTTGGTGGTCGACGGCGGAATGATCATGTAACAGCGCGGGTTGCGCCTAAAACGATACTCGCCGCGCCGACGACCTCGGATCGCCGCGTTGAACGCTCAATCGAGCGCTCAATCGAGCGCTCAACGGTGTGTTCGGTTGCGATGCAAATCGGCCTATTTTAAATCAAATGGAACTCTACATCCTCCGCCACGCCAATGCGGACACCGAGGCTGCCAGCGACGATGCGCGGCCGCTCTCGGAGGCTGGCATCAAGCAAGCGAAGAAAGTCGGCCGGTTCTGCAAAAAGCACGGGATTGAGCCCGACATCCTATTGACCAGCCCATTGGTCAGGGCCCGGGAAACCGCGGAATATTTCGCGGAGGCCCTGGGCGGGATCGAGCCTGAAATTGTGGAGTTTTTAGCCAGCGGGATGACGCCTCAAACCGCGCTCACGGCTTTGCAGGCATATGAGAAGTATGAACGCGTGCTGATTGTCGGGCATGAGCCTGATCTCAGCGCGCTATTCGCGCATTTACTGGGCTTAAAGAGCAACGCCCATGTGCCCCGCAAAAAAGCGTCGCTGACGGGACTCGACGTGCCAGCGCTTCGGACCGGCACGGCGCAACTGCGCTTCTCCATCACGTGCGCGCTCATGAGTTGAGCGCCGCCCCGGCCGAGCGCCAGCCAGCCAGCCAGCCGACCCCATTTTTCAAATCCCATCTTCCATATGACTCCCGACGCTTCCACAAACACTCTGCAGGTCAAAGATTTCGCGCTCGACTCAGCGCGCTACATCCTCGAACGCGCGCGGGAATCGATCGCCGCGCGCGGTCTCTTTCGCCTGGCGCTGGCTGGCGGCGAAACGCCGGCCGCTGTGTATGCGAAGTTAGCGGAAATTATCGGCGATCTGCCGCTACAAAAAGTCCAGATCACATTCGGCGACGAACGTTGCGTAGCGCCCGATCACGAGCATAGCAACTACCGGATGGCCGATGAATCCTTGCTCAGCCGGGTGCCGTTGCCGGCCGGGAACGTGTTCCGGATGCGTGGCGAAATCGACCCCGTCGAGGCCGCCCTGGAGTATGAATCCAAGTTGGCAGCCGTCGCCGCGCGCCTGGGCGAAGCCCGATACGTCCACGATCTGATTCTATTGGGAATGGGGGCCGACGGCCATACCGCCTCGCTCTTCCCGGGCTCGCCCGCATTGAGCGAAATGACGCGCAATATCATTCCAGCGACTGGCCCCAAACCCCCGCCGCAGCGCCTCACCATGACGTTCCCGCTGCTGAACGCTGCCCGGGAAGTTTGTTTTCTAATCGCTGACCCTTCTCAGAAACCTGTGCTGCAGGACGTTCTCGCCCGGAACCCGATCTATCCTGCGAGCTTGGTGAGCCCGACTGCGGGCCGCGTGACTTGGATTATGGGGACGCCCGCGTAAAGCAAGCCGCTCGGCGGACCCCCTCCGACTCCAAGCGTCTGAGGACTCCGCGCGCCGACTCAGAGCGCAGATTTCGCACGCCGACTCCGATCGCCAGCTCAGAGCGT
>JAYTYG010000299.1:0-4260 GCA_043742585.1 Spartobacteria bacterium | reverse complement strand
CGCGGAGGGGAATGTTCTGCACGGCCTGCAGAATGATGGCCTCAAATGCCTCAGTCAATTGAGGCCCATTCCCCGGAAACGTTGGGAGCGGAGAATAATCGGCATGAATCTCGATTTCCGCACCTGTGAGAGTGGTCAGTTCCTTCCACTTTGGCTGAGCCTGCGAAATTGCCTGCTTGAGGAGTTCATTGAAGAAAATTCCGGCCTTTGGCGGGGTGGGTGGCGGCAGTCCGGGCGGCAATCCCTGGGTCCTGAAAGAATGCAGCCGATGGACGACCTTGGCGCTTTCAGTGGCACTCTCCAGGATGAGTTCGACGTAGGTCTGGGCCTTCCCTGGCAGGGCTTCGGGATCCGAGAGCAGCATTTCACAAAAGCCGAACACGGGCTCCAGGGCGCTGTCAAAGTCATCCACAATCACTGAGGCCATGGACTTCAGCGCGTCGTTCCGCTCCCTTTCGATGGCTTGCTGCTGGGTGGCGCGCAGTTGCCCGAGCGCGGCGGCGAGTTGGCCATTGCTTTCGAGGGTTTCCTCCTCGGCGCGCTTGCGGTCGGCGATCTCCTTTTGCAGGCGCAAGTTGGCTTGCTGCAGCATGACTGTGCGCTCCTTTACGCGGGCCTCGAGCTCGTCATAGGCGCGCTTGAGTTGAAGTTGCGCGCGCTTGCGCTCGATGGAGTATTGCATCGCGCGAAAAAGCAAATGGCTGTCGACATGCCCCTTGACCAGGTAATCCTGAGCCCCCAATTGCATCGTCTCCATGGCCAGCGCCACGTCGTCGATCCCGCTCAAAATCACGATCGCCACCTGCGGCGCCACCTCGGCTACCCGGATAAACGTCTCCAGTCCCTGACTGTCCGGCAGGCTCAAATCCAACAGGATCAGGATCAGATTGCCTTGGCGCGCCCGTGCCAGGCCAGCTTCCAGCGTATCGGTCACGTCCAGACGAAAATGGGAGACGGCGTCAGAAGCCACAATGAGCTGACTGAGCAGCGCGGCTTGTTCCGGATTGTCCTCAATGAGCAGGACGTTGGAGGAGTGATTTTCCATTAGCAGTGCCGCCTGTGGCGGTCGTTATTGAGGGGGGCGGAAACCCCGTGTGTTAGGCAATCAGGAAAATGCATCGGATGAGTAAAATTACTTATCAAAGCAGGAATCGCACCCCATGTGGAAGCGACACCATGAGAATTGATGCGCCCGATGGCGTTGCGCCCCATGCGTTGACTCTTGATTCCGATCAAAGGCACCGGAGCGCCGGGCTTGGGCATTTACGCGGACCTGTCAACCCATTGCCCGAACGTTTCGACTCGGAAATGGAGTCAGCAGAGAACACAGGGGACATAAAGAAAGACATGGGGGAATCCTGTTGCCGCCACCATTAAGCGAGTCAAGCGTTCCCTTTCTTTGTGCTCTTTGGTGCGCCAGTAACGCCAACCCAATCCGCTGGAATGGAAAGTGTTCATCATGCCAACTCAATATCCAGCATGTAGAAAACCCGACAACGTAGATCGGAGTAATTCCGGCGTTGATGCTCCGTCGATCGAACCTGTGAGCCAGAGCAAACCTCGTTACGCAAATCGAGAGTGGCCAATCTCTCATAGACGCCGAAGCCTGAAGCCCGCCGTGAAGAGGTGTTCACAAGCAACGGTGGAGCTCGCCTGCAGCCGCCGACCACGCGCCCCCCGCGCGCCCCCCGCGCGCCCCCTGAGCCGCCCCCTGAGCCGCCCCCTGAGCCGCCCCTGAGCCGCCCCTGAGCCGCCCCTGAGCCATTAAGGAATCAGTCGGAGTGAAGGTGGTGATCGTCCGTGGAATCGCCCGGGTGTCGGGGCCCGTGTGTCTGTGGCTCAGTTTTGCAGCGAGTCAGCTCGAATCAGTCGGAGGTATTGAGCGTCGGGGGCATGTCCGGTTTTTTGCAATCTCAGCTCCAAAGGCACCCGAATTATGAAGGATGAAGATTCGGAGAGTGGATGTGCCGCTCGAAGCCCTCTCTTCCTTTTATAAGTCATCCTTCATAATTCCTCACAGCTCCCGCCGAGAGCAAAGGAGCGCAGATGCGCCTTTCACGGCGCCCTGCGTTAGAATCGCCTTTGGCGGGGTCTATAAACCGCGCGCTAGTTAATCTTAAACCAATTGGTTCCGTCGCAAATTACCTGGGCGACTGTATTCGTGGGAATATTCAAGGTTGCCGCTCCTTCGATCAAGGGGCCTGCGAGGGAGAATCCCAGGGTGAGAGCTGCTGTGGATTTATTTTTGATGATATAGACACGGCCGCTGATTCCAGGTGAGGGCAGCAGGACAGAGGTTGCTATAGTGCCTGTGTTGAGAAGGACATAATCTGTATCTCCCAAACTGCTGAGAATGGAGTTGTTGATTGTCCTAATTGGCAGGGACAGTGAACCGGCTACTTGAAGTGTGGAATTCGGGGAGCTGGTGCGGATGCCGACGAACGTGTCCGCCGTGGCGCCGTTTTGGCCGTTGATCGAGCCGAGCACAAGGCTGTTACTGGTTGCGACGGTGGCGCTGGCGCCGATGGCCGTGGAATTCGTGACGCCCGGAGTTGCGGATGCCGAGTCGCCGATGAATGTGAGCCCACTCTCGATGGTGATGCCCCCACCGGTGTTTCTGCCCAGAAACGTGTTGTTGGAACCTGTGGTGTTGGCTAGACCTGCAACGCTTCCAAAAAACGTATTGCCCTGGCCGCTGGTAGTTGCCTGGCCTGCGCCAGCGCCAAAGAAGCTGTTGAAGGAGGCGGTGGATTTGTTGCCTGCATTGATCCCGAAGAAGCAGTCCTGCGTGCCGCTGAAATTGCTAGCACCGGCGCCCGACCCAAAAAAGGCGTTGTTATTGGCGTTGTTAACGGCACCGGCTTGATCGCCGAAGAAGGCGTTGTTGTTTCCGGCGGAATTATTAAAACCGGCATGCCACCCGAAGAAGTTGTTGTTGTTGCCGGATTGTGCATTGAACCCGGCGGCTTGGCCTACGAAGTTATTATTACTGCCGGTATCATTGAACGCCCCGGCGCCTTGGCCGAGGAAGACGTTGAGTTGGCCTGTGGTATTGGTCGAGCCGGCGTTCAGTCCGAAAAAGCTATTGGAGGAGCCTCCTATATTGGACTTGCCGCAGTTATGACCCACGAATGTGTTGCCGAGGCCGGTGGTGTTGGCTGCGCCTGCATTCGAGCCGACGAAATTATTCAATCCACCTGTGCTGTTGGGTCGGGCTTCAACGACGAAGCATGTGGAAACGGAAAGCGCCCCGGCAATCGTGGCGTTGCCGCTGGTGGAGAACGCGCCGGGGACGCTCACATCGCCTGCGGCATTGTCGGGCACGTTGGCTTCAATCTCTAACTGTGCTGCGGCACCAATCCCGGGGCCTTCTTTGCTGGCGATCAAAACTTTGCCGACCGCGCTGGTGGTCCGTACCGCAAATCCGAAGTCATTGCCGCCTGAGCTTAAGGCAGCCTTGACCGCAGCGGTGACGTCCACGGTGATGAAATTTTTGCCTATCACCTCTGCGCCAAGGATCGTTGCGAGCGCAGTCGGGTTCACTGTGGGGATCGGATCGGAGCTGTCCAAAGGCTTTTCCGTCCAGTCGCTGGTGACGGTGTGTACTGTCAGACCGAGGGGAGTCGTGCCGATGACATAGAGCCGCAAGGTGGCGCTGCTGATATTCGAGGCGGTGATGCCCGCCGGGACCACTGTGGTGTCGGAGAGATCAAACCGCACAAACGCTGATTGCTTGGCGCTGACAACCAGGGAGGTGGCTTTTCCCGTGGCCGGCGTAATGATGTTGGCGGTCGTGGAGCTGGTATCCTGGGCGACGCTGACAGTGAGTGCAGAGGCCGGCCGAATGGTTAAGCTGAGCAGGGTCGCGATCGTGGCTGCTAGTACAGATGGTTTAGTCATGGAATGTCGGCTGGGTTTAGGGTGGAAGGCGGTCTTTGGCGTGCTTGCCTGGTGCAGGCATTCAACGCGCTCATCCTGTCAAAACGGTGCGCCCCAGCCATACGCCAATTGGCGTATGGCCGGTTGGAGCGGGTTGGCCATGATCGGGCTGTTGTCCGGCGTTAGGTGGGGCAACGAGTAGAAATTTAACCCATAATCATGAATCCAGAAAACAACGTTTCCCGTCTGCCACGTATTTTGCGGACACCGCTTCACTTATTACTCGCGCCGCTGGCCTGTGTTACTGCGCTGATGACGGCATCGGTCTTTGGCGAAAAACCCTATGAGTCTTGGACCCAAGTCTACACGCAGAGCGTGCAA
>JAYTYG010000298.1:0-3940 GCA_043742585.1 Spartobacteria bacterium | reverse complement strand
CCATTCAGGCAATCGCCCACGAGGCTTACAAACGCGAAGTCGGTGCCCGCGGACTGATGATGATCCTCGAGGAAATACTGCTCGAATCAATGTATGTCCTGCCATCTGAAAAGAAGGTCAAGGACATTGTCGTGACAAAAGAAATGATCGAACGAAAGGTTCCGGTTTTCGAAGTCATGACCCGAACGGAAGAAGCTGCCTAACAATCCAAAAGCAAAAAGTTAAAAGTAAAAACTGGCTGGAGCGATGGGTTCCGGTCTTTTTTTGCCTTTCTACTTTTGCATTTTAACTTGCCTTCTCTGTGTTTCTTTTTTCAACACTAGTGTGGTATTTTGGGTTGGAAAAAAAGATTCTGAGCGAACGGCTTGCTTCGTAATCAATCGGGCTTGAATCTTTGACAAACCGCTTGCCCCTTTAGAGCGACCGACATCAAACATTGACCTGAACGAGATCTTGTTACCACGTTTTATGGGAACCACGTTCGACGCATATTTTCATCGCAGCCGGTTAAAAAGAGCCGCACGAGTGATCCTCTTGGTGCTTATCGGCTGTTGTTCGTCAGTTGGGTTACTATCCGCGATGACCCCAACTCAGATTCCGGCATCCGCTGACCCGGCTGCTTCGAAACCAGGCCCTACGCCCACGCCAACTTTAACAACCGGAAAACGCGAGCGGAAGTTTTTCAAAAATGTCCTCAGAGACCAAAAAGCGATCTGGACATCACCGTTTCGCTTGCAAGGTAAAGATTCTCATTGGATCGCCCCGTTCGGTGCATTGACAGTGGGATTAGTAGCGACCGACAGGTTTACCTCCCGTCTGGTAGAGCCCAGCGGGGCTCTCACGCCCCTGAGCAACCACGTCTCATGGGGTGGAACGATATATGTCGCCGGGGGAATTTCTGCCGGGTTTTATTTCGCGGGTTACGCCACACATAACGCGAGGGCGAGGGAAACCGGCATTTTATCAGCCCAGGCATTATTAGATTCGGGTATTGTGGTCGGAGCTATCAAGCATCTTACTGAGCGGCCGCGTCCAAATAGCTCTGGTGGCCGCGGCAAATTTTTTCAAGGCAGCAGGGCGTTTATGTCGTTCCCGTCAGGCCATTCGGCGTCCGCTTGGGCGGTCGCATCTGTGGTCGGGCATGAATACAACGACAGGCCGAAGATTCGTTACACAGCTTATGCGGCCGCGATGGCCGTGAGCATCGCACGCTTTACGGGACGAACACACTTTATTTCCGAGGTGCTGGTGGGAAGTGCGATCGGCTTTTACACCGGACGGTATGTTTATCGTACTTACCACTTTTCGAAAGGCGCTCCGACTGGGAATACCGCGCCACAACCCGGACAAACCACAAAGCTCATGCCAAGCATTATTCCGCTATACGACGCACGTACCAGTACATACGGCGGACGGGCGGTCTGGAGCTTTTAGATAACGGATAGGAAACAATTTCTGCAAGCTCATTTTCGTGTCTTTTACCCCTTAAAAGACTCTTCGAACTATTTTTAGAATTCGTCCACCAATCGCCATTTATAGAAGCATAAATTAACAGTCGAGAAATCGGCATTTCCCAACGGATTCCTGTTGCTTTTGCGTGATGATTTTGCGTAAATATACTTAATCCTTCAGATCGAATTAAAAAAGAGAACTCGATTCAGAGGTTCAGCGTTATCAATATATGCAAGAATTTTCAGATCAAATGCCCGCCGACATCGAGCGTTTTCCGATGGTCAATGCCCTTTGACATGGCCAAACAACTCGCTTTCCAGCAGCCCTTCGGGGATCGCCGCGCAATTGACGCCGATATAGGGCTTGGCCCGGCGCGGCGAGTTGAAGTGGATGGCGCGCGCAATCACCTCTTTGCCGGTGCCGCTCTCGCCGGTCAGCAGCACGGTGGCGCGGCTCTCGCAAACCTCGCCAATTTGCTCGATCACCCGGCGGAACGGGGCGCTGGAGCCGATCAGCTGGTCAAACCGGTAGCGCCCCTCCAGCTCGCCGCGCAGCCGCTCATTGTCGCGGATCACCTCGTTGAGGCGCAGCGCCCGGCGCACGACGGCCTCGACCTCGCTGATTTCAAACGGTTTGGACAGATAATCGAACGCGCCTTCCTTCACCAGGTCCACCGCATCGCGCACCGAGGCAAAGGCGGTATCAGCACCACCGGCACATCGGGCCAGCCGCGCCGGACCTCGTGCAGCAATTGCCGCCCGTCCATGCCGGGCATCCGAAGGTCCGACAGCACCAGGTCAATCGTCTCGCGCTTCATCACCTCCAGCGCTTCCTGGCCATTGCTGGCGGTCTGGGCGGAAAAGCCAAAGCTGTCCATCGCTGTTGCCAGCACATCGGCGAGGCGCGGCTCGTCATCGACAATCAGGATCGAATGGCTCACGCGTGCGCCTCCCCGGCAATCGGTGCCAGTGTGATGGTGAAGGCTGCACCGCCGCCCGGTGCCGCCGCATAAAACGCCCCGCCGCCATGGGCTTCGGCCACCGTGCGCACTTTGGCAAGGCCGAGGCCGGAGCCGCGCGCCTTGGTGGTGAAAAACGGCTCAAACAGCCGCGCCCGCGCCTCCTCCGGCACGCCCGCGCCGGTGTCGGCAATGGTGAGGCTGCAGGTTGCCCCCTCGCGCGCGATCCGCCCGCTCAGGGTGCCGCCCCTCGGCATGGCATCGACCGCATTGAGCACCAGGTTGAGCAATGCCTGATAGAGCTGGTCCGCATCGCCTTCCACAACCACCCCCGGCGCTTCATCTTCAATCACAAAGCGGATTTTGCGGTTTTCCAGTTCGTGCGCGGTAAAATCCGCCACCCTTTCCAGCACATCGCGCACCGCCACCCGCTCCTGCAACGGGGCCTTGGGCTGGGCGAAATCAAGGAATTCGCGGATCAGCCCCTCGATCCGGCGCACTTCATCGACCACATAGCCGAGCAGCCGGTCCTCGCTGGCCGGCAGGCGGGCCTTGGAGCGCACCAGTTCGGCCGAGGTCTGGATGATGCCCAGCGGGTTGCGCACCTCATGCGCAATGACCATCGCTGCCTGCCCCAGCGCCGAAAGCCGGTCTTTGCGGCGCAAATCGGCTTCCAGCGCTTTCAGGGTCGAGAGCTGGGCGGCCATGGAATTGAAGCTGGAGGCCAGTTCCTCCACTTCCTTGCCGCCCGCCACTTTTACCTGCTGCTGGTAATCGCCCGCTGTCACCAGCCGCACGCCGCGATTGAGTGCCTTCAGCGGCCTCACCAGCAGGCCCGACATCCACAGCCCCGCCAGAATCGACAGGATGGAACCCAATGTGAACATGCCAACGAACAATTCCCAGCCGCCGATGCGCGGCAAAAAGCTCTCCTGCCGGGCAAGGCCGCAGAACACGACGCCCACCAGAGTGCCATCCACATCGCGCAGGCCGGCATAGACGGCGCGATAGGTGGCGCTATCCTCGTTATCATCGTACACCGGCTCGTCTTTGGCCTTCAGCTGCTGCAAAATCGTATCGGGAAGTTGTATCGTGCTGCTTTCATTGTTCAGGGTCTCGAAGATGGGCACCAATGTGCCAGCAACGCTGGTGTAGAGGCGCAGGTCGAGCGAGGAGACGATCTTGATGCCGCCGAGCGAATCATCATCCACCCACGATCCCACCAGAACGAAATAAAGCTGGCCATTGTCGGTAAATTCCTCCACCGCGCCGGCCAGAATCTTGCGCCCGTCACTCTGGTGGAAATTCAGCAGCACATCCTGGGTTTTCAGCGGCAAGGCAAGGGCTTGCGTGATCGGCCGGGAGCCAAAGCGCACTTTGCCCAAGGCATCATAAACCAGGATCATGTCATAGCCGGTGGCATAGACCATCTCAAATTCTGGCATGCTGGCCGCATCCGGGTGGTCGGCAAAATGCACTTCCGGCATTTTTCTGGCCAGTATCTGGCTCAGGCGCCCGGATTCCAGCTGG